>NZ_CAXQBR010000060.1 GCF_964222135.1 Euzebya sp. | reverse complement strand
GGCCCCCGCCCCCTCACCCCCCCCCGGGCGGTGGGGCGCGGGGGGGGGGGCCCGCCCCACACCGGAGATGCCCGGACCCGGACCCCGGACCGACGGACCCGGACCGACGCACGGATCGACCACTACGTGACTGCGTGGAGAGGCTGACGCGGGTCGATGCGTGCGGTCCCGTCGCGCCAACGTCGCGCTGAGCTGGGCCGATGACGCCTCGGAGGGTCCGATTGCGCGGTGTAGTGGTCGATCCGTGCGGGCAGGGGCGTCGGCGCGTGCGCCCCCCGCCGGGCCGCGCCACAGCCCACAGCCTTGGAACAACGGTCGCCCAGGTGACGTCGTAGTGTCGATGTCCCTCCGCCAAACGGCCACGAGGAGTCGACGATGACGGCACGCCACCCCTCCCGCGCCCTCCTGCGCACCCTCGCGATCCTGTTGGCGCTGGCCACGGCCGGCCTGCCCGCGGGGGCCCAGCTCGGCGGTGTGGGTCCCTTCGACGGCGATCCCGCCACGACCGAGCGGATCGAGGCCGGCGACCCGGTGACCGCGGCGATCGCGGTGTCCCAGCAGCGCTTCGACACCGCCCCCCACGCGGTGCTGGCGACCGTCGACTCGTTCGCCGACTCCCTGGCCGGGGCGGCGCTGACCGACGACGGGCCCCTGCTCCTGACGGCGTCGGCCCGCTTGACCCCGGCCACCGCCGCCGAGCTCGACCGGGTCCTCGGCGACGGGGCGACCGTCTACGTGCTCGGAGGTGAGGACGCGATCGGCCCCGCCGTCGCGGACGAGCTGACCGCCGCCGGGTACGCCGTGGCGCGCTTGGCCGGCGAGACCCGCGTGGAGACCGCGCTGGCGGTCGCCGACGAGGTCCGCCGGCGCCACCCCGGCGACACGGTCCTGCTGGCCCGCTCCGACGGCCCGGCTGACAACCCCACCAGCGCGTGGGCGGACTCGATGACCGGCGGGTCGCTGGCCGCCGCCCGCGGCCTGCCGATCCTGGTCACCCCGACCGACGCGCTGCACCCGGCGGTCGCCACCTGGCTGGCCGCGGACGCCCCGGTGAGCACGGTCCTCCTCGGCGGTGACGCCGCCCTCTCCGACGCGGTCGAGGACGCCGCCCCCAACCCGCGCCGCCTGGCCGGACCCGAGCGGACCGCGACGGCCGCGGCGATCGCCGAGGACGCCCTGTGGCGCGGCCCGGGCGACGCGCCGGACGCCCGGCGGTTCGTGATCCTCGACGCCGGGCGGCCGGACGGCTGGGCCTACGGACTGTCGGCCGCCGGCATCGCCGCGGACACCGGCGCGCCACCCCTCGCCGTGGTCGGCACGGTCAGCGCCGCCACGCGGCGGGTCGTCTCGACCTGCGGGGACCCCGCGGTCGACCTGCTCCTGGTCGGCGACGAGTCGGTCATCGACACCGAGGTCGAGGCGCAGCTGACGACCTTCGACGGCACGGCCTGCGCCGACGCGTTCGCCGCCCTCGACCCGTTCGAGAGCTGCCCCGCGACCCTCGACTTCTTCAGGGCCGAAGCGCTCGAGCGCGTCACCGCCTACGGCCTCGACGGCCACTACCACGGCGGCGTCGACCCCGTCCCGCCCCCCGTCGGGCCCGATCGCCCGGGTGAGGAAGAACCCGTCGACGGCGGCGCACCGCCGGCCCCACCCCCGGCCCCGTCGGCTCCGGACGAGGACGCCGGTGGTGACGACGGCGGCGTCGGCGGCGGGGAGGACACCCCGACCTCCGGCACGAACACCCAAGAGGTCGGGGTCGACGAGCCCGACCGGGTCAAGGCCACCGCGCAGGCGGCGTACGTCGTCGCCGGTCAGGGCGTCCAGGTCGTCGACGTCTCCGGTGACGCGCCGGTGCACGTCATGACCCTCGACGTCCCGGAGGCCGCGTACGGCCACGAGCTGCTCCTCGACACGAGCGTCGAGGGCGGCGAGGTGCTGGTCGTCCTCTCCTCCGGTGACGGGTTCGCCTACCCGGCCGAGCCGGCGCCCGCCGAGGACGTCGCCTTCGCACCCGGCGGCTACTACCCAGAGCCGACGACGATCCTGACCCGCTACGACGTGTCCGACCCGACCGCCCCGGTGCGTCTCGACGCCGTCGAGCTCGACGGCGCCTACCGGTCCGCCCGCATGGTCGGCGGGGTCGTGCGGCTGGTGGCCTCCGCCAACCCCACCGGCCTCGACTTCACCGTGCCGACCGACTCGAGCGACGAGGCGCACCAGACGTCGCTCGCCCACAACCGCCAGGTGATCGAGGAGTCGGCCATCACCGACTGGCTGCCCAGCGTCCGCGGCCCCGAGGGCGAGTCGCTGGCCGTGCCGTGCGAGGCGGTGTTCGCCCCACCGGGCTTCAGCGGCATCTCGACGGCGCTGGTCACCGCCTTCGACATCTCCGAGTCCCTCACCCCGACATCGGCCGCGGCGGTGCTGGCGCAGGCGGAGACGCTGTACGCCTCCACCGAGCGGCTCGTGCTCACGTCCTCCCGCTGGGGGGCCTGGAACCCCGAGGCACCGACCCAGCAGGTCACGACCGAGGTCCACAGCTTCGACATCTCCGACCTCTCCGCCACCCGGTACGTCGCCAGCGGCCAGGTCGACGGGTGGGTGCTCAACCAGTTCTCGATCTCCGAGCGGGACGGCTACTACCGGATCGCCACGACCACCCAGCCACCGTTCGACGACCCAGCCGGCGCCACCGACAACGGCATCACGGTCCTCACCGAGGGCGGCAGCGAGCTGTTCGAGGTCGGGCGCGTGTTCGGCCTCGGCGCCGGCGAGCAGATCTTCGCCGTGCGCTACCTCGGTCCCGACCTCGCGGCGGTGGTGACCTTCCGACAGGTCGACCCCCTCTACCTGGTCGACCTGTCGAACCCCGCGGCGCCGCGGGTCACCGGCGAGCTGAAGATCCCCGGCGTGTCCCGCTACCTCCACCCGATCGGTGAGGACCACCTGCTCGGCGTCGGCCAGGACGGCACCGACGACGGACGGCTCACCGGGGTGCAGGTCAGCCTCTTCGACATCTCCGACCTGGCCAACCCCGTCCGCGTCGACGAGATCGGCTACGGGCAGGGGTCCTCGCCGGTCGAGCACGACCACAAGGCGTTCCTGTTCTGGTCGCCCCTCGGCCGGGCGTTCGTCCCGACCGAGTTGTACGAGCGCGGCGAGTTCCCCACGCAGGTGATCGACGTCGACGCGACCGCGGGCACCCTCTCCCAGGTCGGCACGATCGGCGCGCCCCCCGAGGTGTACGCCGCGGCGGACCGCACCCTCGTCGTGGGCGACACCGTCTACGCGATCTCCTACGCCGGCATCAGCGCCCACGACCTGACGACGCTGGCCCAGGAGGGCTACGCGGCGTTCCCCGGCACCGAGGAGCCGTGCTGCGCGCCGGGCGGCCCCGACCAACCGGTGGAGGGGTCGGAGCCGGTCGACGACGGCGGGGAATGAACCCGTAAGCCCGGGAGGCGGGGGCCTCGGTTAGGCTCCCGCCACGATGGCCGTGTCCGCTGCCCCGCCGATCCCCGGGTACCAGGTCGCCGAGGAGATCGGCCGGGGCGGCTTCGGGGTCGTCCACCTCGGCACCGCCCCCGGCGGCACCCCCGTGGCGATCAAGGTCCTCCACCGGCGCATGGACGAGCTCACCCGCCGGCGCTTCGAGGGTGAGATCCAGGTCATGGGGACCCTCGCCTGGCACCCCAACATCGTGCGGATCCTCGACGCGGGGCACGTCGACGACCAGGCCTACATCGTGATGGAGCGACTCGACGGCGGCACGCTCGGCGACGTGGTCGACGCCGAGGGGCCGCTGTCGCCGGAGGCCGCGGTCGTCCACGGCGTGGAGGTCGCCGGCGCCCTGCACATCGCCCACCGCGCCGGCGTGCTGCACCGCGACGTGAAGCCCGACAACCTGCTCGTCGGGGCGGAGGGCCAGGTGAAGCTGTCGGACTTCGGGGTCGCCCTGTCCGCGGCCGGTCAGCCCGCGGGGGACGGCGACCCGCTCGGGGCGACCGGCACGGTGGCCTACAGCGCGCCGGAGCTGCTCGACGGCGGCGCCGCGACGGTCGCGAGCGACGTGTACTCGGTCGGGGCGACCCTGTACGCGCTGCTGGCAGGGCAACCCGCCTACCACCGCGGCACCGACGAGTCGCCGGCCGCGCTGATCGTGCGCTGCTGGCGCGACCCCGTCCCGGACCTCACGGGGATCGGGGTGCCCGAGCCCCTCGCCCGGGTGGTCCGCCGTGCCATGGCGAAGGATCCTGCGGCACGTCCCGCCACCGCCGAGGACCTGGTCAAGGAGCTCCGCGGGGCCGCCGAGGCGCTCGGCATCGCCGTCGCCCTGCCGGCGGGCCTGGGCCGCGAGGGGGGCCGTGAGGCCACCGCCGGCCCGGCACCGGCCGCGCCCGCCCCGGCCGCGTGGACGCCGGGGTCCGGCCAGCCGATCCCGCCGCGCGAGCGGGCCCGCGCCCGCCGGCTGCAACGCATCACCAGCGCCATGGCCGGCGTGGCCGCGGTCCTGGTGGGCCTCGCCGTCTTCACCGTCGCCGATCCCTTCGGCGGGGACGACGCCGCGGCACCGCCTGCCGCCGAGGCGCCCGCGGACGCGGAGCCCGACGGGGACGCCGCCGCCCCCGACGTCGAGGCCACACCCGTCCCCGACGGCGGCGCTGCGGACGAGGAGCCCGCCGCGGAGGAGCCCGACCTGGCCGAGCCGCCCCTCGGCGCGCTGCCGCCGCCCGCGCCGTCGGCCACCGCACCCGGCACCCCGGTGCCCGGCGACGTCCCGCCTGCCCCGCCACCCGCCCCGCCGCCGCCCCCGCCACCCGGCGAGACCGCGGTGGAGGTGGCGTTGGACGGGGCCGCCCGCGCCGTCGCCGGCGGGGACGGCCTGGTCGTCGTGGCCACCGACACCACCCTCGTCGCGGCGGTCGACGGCCGAGTGGTCGCCGAGGTCCCCGCGGAGGGGGTCCGGTCGATCGCCGTCACCGCCGACGCCGTCGCCACGGCGGTCGGCGGCCAGGTGCAGGTACGGGACCCGGACACGCTGGCGGTCACCCGGACCATCGGCGTCGCCGCCGTCGAGCTGGCCCACGACGGTGCTGGCGTGCTGTGGGCCGCGACCGCCGACGGCCTGGTCCGCCTCGACGGGACGGCCCCCGAGGTCGTCGCTCCAGGGGCGCGCCTCCACGTCGCCGCCCGCGGGGCCGTGGTCTGGGCGGCTGACCGATCCGGCGGGCTGGTCGGCGTGCGGGACGGCCAGGTCGTGACGGCCGATCTCGCCACCCCGGTGGTGGAGGTCGATGTCGCCGCCGACGGATCCGCGGTCGTGGTGACCGCCGAGGGGACGCTGGTGCGGATCGCGCCCGACGGCACCACCGGTCCGCTCGGGGTGCCCGCGGCGGCAGGTCGGCTCGTCGACGTGGCCGCATCCGCACGGGCGGTGTGGGTCCTCGACGCCGCGGGCGACGTGTGGCGGCTGGACGCCACCCCCGTGGTCGTGGCCACCGGGGTCACCGCCCTGGCCCCGGCGGATGACGCGGCCTGGGCGACCACGACCGCCCCGTCCGTGATCCGCCTGGAGCCCTGAGCGTGGCCGACCCCCGCACGAGCCACGTCCTGCCCGGCTACACCGTGCTCGGACAGATCGGGGTCGGCGGCACCGCGACGGTGCACCGTGCCCGTCACGACGCGAGCGGCACCGACGTGGCCATCAAGGTGCTGACCGCGCCGCCGGCCGACGAGCGGGCGCAGAAGCAGTTCTCCCGCGAGACCTCGGCCCTGGCCGCGCTCGGCTGGCACCCGAACGTCGTGGTCCTGCACGAGGTCGGCACGACCGGTCGGGGCCACCCGTTCATCGCCATGGAGCTGCTGGCCGGTGGGTCCCTCGACGGCCGGGTGCCGCTGCCCCACGACGCGGCGACGGCGCTGGCGGTCAGCGTCGCGGGCGCCCTCGACGCGGCCCACTCCCAAGGGGTCCTGCACCGCGACGTCAAGCCGGCGAACATCCTGCTGGACGCCGCCGGGATGCCGAAGCTGGCCGACTTCGGGATCTCCGGGATCGTCGACGCCACCCACACCTCCGGCATGGGCATGACCCTCAACCACGTCGCTCCCGAGGTCGTCGACGGCGGCACCGCGACGGTCCGCTCCGACGTCTACAGCCTCGCCTCGACGCTGTACGAGCTGCTGGCCGGCGAACCGCCGTTCACCGTGCCCCAGTCCGCTGCGCTGGTCACCCTGCTGCTGAAGATCCTCGACTCGCCCGCCCCGGACCTGCGCGACCACGGGGTCCCCGCCGACCTGGCCGCCGTGGTCGCGGACGGGCTCGCGAAGGACCCGGCCCAGCGGCCTGCCAGCGCGCGGGACCTCGGCCGGCGCCTGCAGCTGGTCCAGTCCGCCCACCGGTGGGCGACCACGCCGATGGCGCTCCCGTCCCGCTCGGCGTCCGCGCCCGGACCGACCGACCCCGGCACCCTGCCGATGGACGCGCTGCCGGACATCCGCTGACCGTCCACCCGCCGCACGGATCGACCACCACGCGCCGTGACCGGACGTGCGCAGGGTCATCGCCGCAGCTCAGCGCACCCCGCCACCGCGGATCGACCACCGCGGAGCTCTCCGCAGCGGTCGTCGGTGGTCAATCCGTGCGGGTCAGGGACCCACGGACGGGCTACAGGTCGTAGGCCTCGGCGAGGTCGGGGTCGCGGGCGGCGAGCTGGTTCGCGAGGTCGAGGACGACCTTGCACTGCTTGACGCTGGCGTCGTCCTCCATCTTCCCGTCGAGCATGATCGCGCCGGTGCCGTCGCCCATGGCCTCCACGACGCGCTTGGCGTGCGCCACCTCGGCCGGGTCGGGGCTGAAGACCCGCTTCGCGATCTCGATCTGGACCGGGTGGAGGGACCACGCGCCGACGCAGCCGAGCAGGTAGGCGTTGCGGAACTGGTCCTCGCACGCGGTGGTGTCCCGGATGTCCCCGAACGGGCCGTAGTAGGGGAGGATCCCGTGCGCCACGCAGGCGTCGACCATCCGGCTGATCGTGTAGTGCCACAGGTCCTGCTGGAACGTCGCCCGGGGCGCGTCGGCGTCGTCGGGGTCCGGGTCGGTCCGGACCACGTAGCCCGGGTGGCCGCCGCCGACGCGGGTGGTCTTCATCCGCCGGTTCGCCGCCAGGTCCGCCGGCCCGAGCGAGAGGCCCTGCATGCGCGGCGATGCGCCGCAGATGGCCTCGACGTTCGCCACCCCGCGGGCGGTCTCGAGGATCGCGTGGACCAGCAGCGGCTCGGACAGCCCGGCCTTGGCCTCGAGTTGGGCGAGGAGCCGGTCGACGTAGTGGATGTCCTCCGGTCCCTCGACCTTCGGGACCATGATGACGTCGAGGGCCTCGCCGGCCTCGAGGACCGCGGCGGTCAGGTCGTCCAGGCACCAGGGGCTGTCGAGGGCGTTCACCCGCGTCCAGAACTGGGTCTCGCCGAAGTCGACCTCGCCCGCAACCTTCACCAGCCCTGCGCGGGCGGCGTCCTTGTCGCCGGCGGGGACGCCGTCCTCGAGGTTGGCCAGCAGCACGTCGGCGGTGCCGACCATGTCGGGGACCTTGGCGACCATCTTCTCCACCGACGGCGGGAAGAAGTGGATCATCCGGGAGGGGCGGAAGGGGATCTCGCGGACCGGCTCGGGCGCGCCGACTGCGAGGGGGCGGAAGAAGTCTCGGGCGCTGCGCATGACCAGGACGCTACGCAGGGCGGGCCCGGCCCGCCAATCGCTCAGCTGTCCGGGTCGAGCTCCATCGACACCGAGTTCATGCAGTACCGCAGGCCGTTCGGGCCCGGGCCGTCGGGGAAGACGTGGCCCAGGTGGCCGCCGCAGCGGGCGCAGACCGCTTCGGTGCGGACCATGCCGTGGGAGGTGTCGGTCCGCTCCTCGACGACCCCGTCGGCGATCGGCTCGGTGAACGACGGCCACCCCGACCCGGAGTCGTACTTGGTGTCGGAGCGGAACAGCTCGGCGCCGCAGCCGGCGCAGCGGTACACACCCGGGTCCTTGGTGTCCCAGTACGCGCCGGTGAACGCGCGCTCGGTGCCGGCCCGGCGCAGCACGGCGTACTGCTCCGGCGTCAGCCGGGCGCGCCACTCCTCGTCGGTCAGCTCGACACGGCCGCTGGTGGGGTCAACATCCGTCACGGGTGCTCCTCTCTGCACAGGGCCACCAACCTACGCCGGCCGTCACCGGCGATGATGACGGGGTGATGACGCCGTTCGCCGACTCCGTCCACGCCATCGTCGAGGCCCTGCCCCCGGGGACCTGCGCCAGCTACGGGGAGGTCGCCGCCGAGGCCGGGCACCCCGGGGCGGCGCGCGCCGTCGGCCGGGTCATGGCGACCAGCGACGGCCTGCCGTGGTGGCGGGTCATCCGGGCCGACGGCACCCTCCCCAAGGGCGCTGACCAGGAACGTCGCCTGCGGGCCGAGGGCGTGTCTATCATCAACGGCCGAGTCCGCATGGCGGGCCGCTGACACCCCCGGGTCGACGCGGCGACCTCCCCCCGCTCAACGCCCCCGCCGAGAGGACGCACCCCGCATGGACGCACTGGCGCTGTTCGACACCGACCTGCAGGTGACCGACGCGGCCAAGGCCGCCGCCGCGCCCGCCCGCCGGAGGATCGCGCCGGCGCCGGCGCCCGAGCCGACGGTCGTCGCCGGCCCGACCGTGCTCGCCGTCGACGGCAACTCCCTGGCCCACCGCGGCTACCACGCCTACGCCAAGCGGGAGGGTGATCCCGGCGGCCGCGACCTCGTCGGCGCCGGCCTCTACGGCTTCCTCGCGCTGCTGGCCGCCGTCGTCGACATCGTCCGTCCGTCCGCCACCGTGATCGGCTTCGACTGCCGTCAGGCGTCGGTCCGCAAGGACCGCTGGCCCGACTACAAGGCCCAGCGGCCGGACAAGCCCGAGGTGCTGGACGCCCTCCTCGACGAGATCCCCGTCGCCCTCGACGCCCTCGGCGCGTGCGTCGTCACCCACACCGGCTACGAGGCCGACGACGTCTGCGGCTCCGTCGCCGCCACCGCGGCCGCGGCCCGGCGGCGCTGCGTGGTCGCCACCTCCGACCGCGACGCGTTCGCGCTGGTCAGCGACACCACGTCGGTCCTGCGGATCCGCTCGGGCATGCACCGCGCGCAGGAGGTCGACCGCCGCCGGCTCCGCCGCGAGCTGGGCATCGCCCCCGGGCAGTACACCGAGTACGCGGCGCTCCGCGGCGACACCTCCGACAACCTGCCGGGCATCACGGGGATCGGCCCGAAGCGCGCCCGTGACCTGCTCCGCCGCTACGACTCCGTCGCCGACGCCGTGGCCGATCCGATGGGCTGCCGCAGCGTGCTCGGCCCCGAGGTCGGGCAGGTCCTGATCGACGACTTCGGCCACCCCGAATCGGTGTTCCACCGCAACGTCGAGCTGATGACCATCGCCGACCACCTCGAGGTCGACCTCGACGCCGGGTGCCCGCGCACCCCCCTCCACCGCATCGACGACTACCTCCGCAGCCGGCGGCTGGCCGGCCTGATCGCCCGCATGGCCCTGTGCTTCGGCGCTGACCAGGCGGGCCACGCGCCGCCGCCGCCGACCGACGCCGACGCACCGCCGGCTGCAGACCTCGCCTGGGACCGCGAACCCTCGTAGGCTGCGCGGCCCGACCCAGGAGCAGCCATGGAGCCACTCGCCGCCCGCCGGGCGCTCGCCGCCCTCCGCATGACCTTCGGCGCGAGCTGGCTGATGCCGAAGGTGGGTGCCCGCCTGTTCGGGCTCGACCCCGACGACCACCACGGCATCGTGCTGCTGACGCGGCTGTTCGCCATCCGGGACGTCGCGCTCGGTGCGGCGCTGCTCCGGGCCGACGAGGCGGAGGGCGACCGGCAGGTCGACCTCGGGATCATGGTCGACACCGCGGACCTGATCGCACTGGTCGCCGCCGCGATCCGCAAGGACATCGGCGTGCGGACCCTGCTGCTCGGCGGGCTCGGGGCGAGCGGGGCGATCGCGCTCGGCCTGATGGGCCGCCGCCCGGACGCGTAGGGCAGGACGGGCGTGTACGACTACGTCATCGTCGGTGCGGGGTCCGCCGGCTGCGTCCTGGCCGCGCGGCTGAGCGAGGACCCCGCCGCGCGGGTCCTGCTCGTCGAGGCCGGCGGCGCCGACACCCACCAGAACATCCACATCCCCGCCGCGTTCCCCAACCTCTTCCGCACCCGGTGGGACTGGGGCTACACCACCGAGCCCGCGAAGCAGCTCCACGACCGGCGGGTGTACTGGCCGCGGGGCCGGATGCTCGGCGGCAGCTCGTCGATGAACGCGATGATCTACATCCGCGGGCACGCGAGCGACTACGACCGGTGGCGCGACCGCTGGGGCTGTGAGGGGTGGGGCTACGACGACGTCCTCGGCCACTTCACCCGCAGCGAGGACAACGCCTCCATCCACGACCGGTACCACGGCACCGGCGGGCCCCTCCACGTCAGCGACCAGGTCGCCCCGCGACCCCTCACCCTGGCGTTCCTCGAGGCCGCCCAGCAGGCCGGGCACCCGGCGAACCCCGACTTCAACGGCGCGGTGCAGGAGGGCGTCGGCCTGTACCAGGTGACCCAGCACCGCGGACGGCGCTGGAGCGCGGCGGACGCGTTCCTGCGGCCCGCCCTCGACCGGCCGAACCTCGAGGTCTGGACCGACGCCCCGGTCGACCGGATCACCCTCGACGGCACCCGGGCCACCGGCGTGGAGGTCCGCCGCGGCGGGCAGCGCGAGGTCGTCCGCGCCACCGAGGTGATCGTGTCGAGCGGCGCGATCGGCTCGCCCCACCTGTTGCTCCGCTCCGGCATCGGGCCGGCCCACCACCTCGTCGACGTCGGCGTCCCGGTCGTCGTCGACCTCCCCGGTGTGGGCGAGAACCTGCAGGACCACCTGACCGCCGGTCCGATCCACGCCTCCCCGGGCGGAAGCCTGTTCGGCGCGGACTCGCCCCGCCACCTGCTGACGTTCCTGGCCCGCAAGCGGGGTCCGCTGACGTCGAACGTCGGGGAGGGCGGGCTGTTCGCCACGACCGGCGTCTCCGACGGCGGGGCGCCGGACGTGCAGATGCACTTCGTCCCCTCCACCTACCTGTCCGAGGGGCTGGTCGAGCCGACCGAGCACGGCCTGACCCTCTCCTGCTGCGTCCTGCGGCCGCGGTCGCGGGGCCACATCCGCCTCCGCGGCACCGACCCGGCGTGGGCCCCGGCCATCGAGAGCGGCTATCTGGACGACCCCGCGGACCGCGACGTGCTGCTCGCCGGCTACGACCTGGCCGAGGAGGTCCTCGCCCAGGCGGCGCTCCGGCCGCACCGGGGGCGGCGCCTTGTGCCGCCGGCGAGCGCGTCGTCGCGCGAGCAGGTCGTCGACGCGGTCCTCTCACAGGCCCAGACGCTGTACCACCCGGTCGGCACCTGCGCGATGGGCACCCACGACGAGGCGGTCGTCGACCCGCAGGGGCTCCGCGTCCGCGGCGTCGACGGCCTGCGGGTGGTGGATGCCTCGGTGATGCCGGACCTCATCGGCGGGAACACCAACGCCCCGACGATCATGATCGCGGAGAAGGCCGCCGACGCCATCCGCGGAGTACATTCACCGGCGTGGGCTACCCGACCAAGCTGCTGAACGACGAGGAGCAGATCGTCCTCGACATGCACCCGCACTGGCGGATCTTCCTGGGACCGGGTCTGCTGCTGCTCGTCGCGCTGGCCGTCCTGGTGGTGATCGCCGCGGTGGTGCAGCCCGACGAGCAGCTGCTGACCATCCTCGCCGCCGTCCCGCTGGCCGTCGGGGTCGTGTGGTTCGCGTGGCGCTACACGGTGTGGCGCACCACCCACTTCGTCGTGACGACCGACCGGGTGATCTACCGCAGCGGCGTGGTCTCGAAGTCCGGCCAGAACATCCCGCTCGAGCGGATCAACAACGTCGCCTTCAGCCAGACCGTCCTCGAGCGCCTGCTGCGCGTCGGCGACCTCGTGATCGAGTCCGCCGGCGAGACCGGCCGCCAGACCTTCGACGACGTCGCCAACCCGAGCCGGGTCGAGAACCGGATCTACGCGGAGATGGAGCGCGCCCAGGCCCGTGACGCGACCCGCGCGGGTCGGGCCGGCATCTCCGTCGCGGACGAGCTCACCAAGCTCGAGGACCTGCGGCGTCGAGGTGTGATCGACGAGGCGGAGTTCGCCGCGCAGAAGGCCCGGCTGCTCAGCTGAGGTCGCTGAGCTGCCCCGTCCCGGGGGGGCGTCAGTCCCGCGGCCGGACGAAGTGGCCGGGAGCCAGGTCCACGGTCAGCCGCACGCCGGTGGAGTGCCACAGGTCCGGCCCCTCGTCGGCGGTGTGGGGCAGGAACCCGCGGTACCACAGGACGACGTCGTCGATCGCGGTGCCGGGATCCCCCTGCGGCAGGTCGCGGACCGCCGGCCACCGCCACGTGCCGGCCTCACCGGCCTGGTACTGGCGCCCGTGGACGGTGTTGGTCTCGTACAGCACCTCGGGGACGACCTGACCGGGGACGTTCCAGCTGCCGTCGTCGAACGCGACGTCGACGCGGTGCCCCGTGGCGGCGTCCACCACGGCCCAGCGGTGGCCGGCGGCGGCATCGGCCGGCAGGTCGAACTCCGTCGCCATCACCGCCTCGCCGTCGGCGGTGTCCCGCACGACCTGGTCGCCGTCGGCGCCGGCCAGGTCCACGTCGAAGCGCCAGAACGGGTAGTGGACGTGGTCGGTCTCGCACTGGAGGCCCTTGGCGAAGGTGTGCGCGTCGAGCTGCCCGTCGCCGCCCAGGTAGAACGACTGGTACAGCACGTACTCGCCGAGGGTGTCGAGGATCCCGAGCTCGAGCCACGGCTCGCCGAGGACCGTGACCTCCCGCAGCACCACCTCGGCGCCGTCCGCCCAGTCCACCGGCGTCAGCTCGCCGCCCAGCCGGTCGACGAACGGCCCGCACGCGTCCTCGTCGTAGAACACCGTCATCGCCGGCATGCTCGCGCGCTCGAGCACCCGGACGCCCCGGAAGGCCACGTCCTGCAGCGCGATGCCGTCCATGCGACCGCTCACGGCGTAGTCGAACGTCCAGCCGCGCCAGTCGACGGTGCCGGACCGGGGCGGGCCGGCGTCGCCTGACCACCCGGTGTGGCTCGGAGCGTCGGGGGAGGGGCCGGGGGGCTGGCGGCGGGTGCGGACGACCTCGCCGGCGGTGAGGTCCACCCAGGTGAGCAGCTCGGGGCGGGCGTCCACGTGCGGGGCGAACGTCACGTACGCCATGCGGGTGGAGGGGTAGGAGCCGTCGGCGTCCATGACGTGCATGCCGAAGCCCTGCAGGTTCGCGGTGTCGACGCCGTCGGCCGCCCAGGCGTCGCGGGCGATCGCCACCGCCCGGTCGACCTCGTCACCGGTCAGAGGTGGCTGCCACGCCGCCGCGGGGACCTCCTCCACGTCGACGACCCGTCCCCCGGCGACCGTCGCGACGACGCTGCCGACCCGCCCGGGCACGTACCAGGTGACCTCGTGCGCCGCGGGTGCCCCGCCCTTCGACGCGACCTCGGCCACACCGATCAGCTCGGGTCGGTCGCCCAGCAACCGGACCACGTCGGGGTCGTCGAGGGCCCTCGCGACGGCATCGCCCCCGGACGCGCCGGCGTACGCCTGCGCCGACACGGGGGCCGACGCCGTGACGCCGATGGGCTGGGGCGGGTAGCCGGCCGACTGGGCGCCGAACCGCCCGTGATCGGTGTGGCGCCCCGGGATCGGTGGCTGGCCCGACACGGCCAGGGCGGAGAGGACCACGAGCACGACGGCGAGGATCCCCACCCCGCCGCTCCGTCGCCGACCCATCGAGCCTCGATGCTACGGCGGTCCGGGCGCCTCGGTCGACGGGGCAGGGTCAAGAGGTTGCAGGAACATTGCAGCCATGTACGGCGCCCGCTGGCCGGTGATAGCGTGCCGACGTTTCAACCACGCGTTCAACGGGAAGTGCGCCATGCTCACTGGTTCGCAGGTCGTCATGTTCGTGCTCCTCGACCTCGCGCTCATCCTCGTCGCGGCGCGCGCCTTCGGTGCGCTCGCGAAGAAGGTCGGGCAGCCGAGCGTCGTCGGGGAGATCATCGCGGGTGTCGCGCTCGGGCCGAGCCTCCTCGGCCTGATCAGCGTCCCGGCCGACTTCGTCGTCAGCCTCGGTCCGATGGACCTCCCCCTGCTCTGCGACCGCGCCATCGCCGCCGGGGCGGATGCGACGCTCAGCTCGTGCCTCTTCCCGCCGCAGGCGGCGGCCATCCTGAACAACTTCGGCCAGCTCGCGCTGCTGCTGTTCATGTTCCTGGTGGGCCTCGAGCTCGACCTCGACGCGCTGGCGGGGAAGGCCAAGCAGCTCTCCACCGTGGCCATCGGCGTCGTGGCCGTCCCGCTCCTCCTCGGCCTCGCCATCACGCCGCTGATGTTCGACGGGACCTTCGTGGCCGACGAGGGGACCGTCAGCCGCCTCGGCTTCGGGCTGTTCCTCGGGGCGTTCCTCTCGATGACGGCGCTGCCGGTCATGGCCCGGATCCTCCAGGAGAAGGGCCTGATCACCAGCCCCCTCGGCATCGTCGGCATCGCCGCGGCCGCCGCGGTGACCGTCCTCGCGTTCATCCTCGTCTCGCTCGCCGCCGGCGTCGCGACCGGTGCCCCCACCGGGTTGCTGGTCATGCGGGTGGTCCTGGCATTCGTGTACCTGGCCGTGATGATCATGGTCATCAAGCCCGTGCTGGCGAAGCGCCTCGGCGAGCCCTACGCCGAGCGGGCCCGGACCATCGGGTTGACCTCGGCGAAGATGACCTGGTCGGGCATCGACGAGTTCTCCCCCGCGGGCGCGGGGCACGCCCTCAGCCACGCGATGTTCGCCTGGGTCCTCGTCCTGGTCCTCGTCTCCGGGTGGATCAGCCACATGCTCGGCGTCACCGTGATCATCGGCGGCTTCATGGCCGGGCTGGTCATGCCCGCCCGACAGGGCCTCGTCCGGGACATGACCACGGAGCTCTTCGACACCGTCGTGGTCTTCCTGCTCCCGATCTTCCTCGCATTCTCCGGCCTCAACACCGACGTCACCGCGCTGAGCGGTGCGGCGGTCCCGGGCCTCGCGATCTTCATCGTCACCGCCATCGTCGCGAAGTGGGGCAGCGGCGCGGTCCTCGGTCGCCTGTCGGGGATGTCGTGGTCCGACTCGAACCTCATGGGCATCCTGATGAACTGCCGCGGCCTGCTGCCGCTGGTCGTCGGCCTCGTCGGGCTCCAAACCGGCATCATCACCCCCGCGATGAACGTGGTCGCGGTGATCATGGCCCTGGTCACCACCGCGATGACCGGGCCGGTGTTCGACCGCTTCAACCGGCCGGCGCCCCCGGTCGAGCCCACCCCACCCGTCGCGGAGGCGGCTGCGGGCTAGTCCGACGTGATGTCACCGGAACGTCTTCCGCGTGACGCACGGTACCCCTATCGTTCCGCTCATCGACCGCGCCGCAGCCCGCTCGGGTACCGGCGGCGCGGGGCGGTGAGGGTTCTCTCGGAGAGGAAAGGCGTCAGCGATGGTTGACGGAAGCAAGACGGTCACGTTCAACCCCGCCAGCGGGCAGCCCGTGCCCGAGGGACCGGGGAACGGCGACCTGACGGATCAGATGATCCAGACGGATTGGTGGACCGACCAGATGGTCGCGGACGCGGGGATCCCGATCGTCGACGTGCCGTTCGTCACCGTGGGTGGCGGCATCGGGTCGTTCGTCATGGTCGACTACCTGCGGATCGCAGGGGTCCCGCGCGAGCACATCAAGGTCCTGTCGAACATCGACGTCCCGTACCAGACCTACAAGTTCCTCTGCAACAACTCCCAGATCCCCGGGCACGAGCGCCTGCGGTCGGACTCGACCGGCACGCCGGACAACATCTGGGGCTTCCCGGGCTACGCGATCCGCGAGGGCTGGAAGGACAAGAAGCTGAAGCCGTGGTTCAAC
The DNA here is from genome assembly GCF_964222135.1 of Euzebya sp. Lineage (NCBI taxonomy): Bacteria > Bacillati > Actinomycetota > Nitriliruptoria > Euzebyales > Euzebyaceae > Euzebya > Euzebya sp. Next base: position 3,482 of record NZ_CAXQBR010000060.1, on the reverse strand, counting down.
GTCTTCGTCGAGCCGGTCTTCAGGGACTTCTACACGCCGCGCTCCGGTGATGTGTTCGGCTACCTCGACCGCGAGGCCGCCCGCATCGGCTGGAACTCGATGCTCGACAAGGGCCAGGTCCGCATGGTCCGCCGCCGCCAGGGCGGCGGGTACTTCACGATCCTCACCCCGCCGACCGGCACGTCGCGCACCAAGCGCATCGCGTACCGCTCGACCTGGGTCCACGTCAGCGTCGGCTACCCGGCCCTGCGCTACCTGAGGGATCTCCAGGAGTACCGGGAGACCTACCAGGACTTCCGCCACGTCGTGAACGCCTACGAGCCGCACGAGCACATCTACGAGGACCTGCGCCGCCGTCCCGGGATCGTGATGGTCCGCGGCGCCGGCATCGTCGCCAGCCGCATCATGCAGCGCCTCATCGACGACCGCGACCAGCACGGCGCCCAGACGCTGATCATCCACCTGTTCCGCACCTACCGGACGCAGCCCAAGTTCGAACCGCGCTTCGGGCGGGGCAAGCAGGAGGTCCGCCACGGCTGGGCCTACCAGGGCTTCAACGTCACCAAGTCCGCCTGGGGAGGGGTGGACAAGGAACGCCTCGCGAAGCTCGAGGGGGCCGCGCGCAAGGAGTACCTCGACTACCTCGGCGGCGGGGCCCACACCCCGCGGCGCGTCGACTGGCGCGAGCAGATCGACCGCGGCCTGGCCCAGGGCTTCTACCGCCAGCACGTCGGCGAGGTCGACAAGGTGGTCCCGGGCGCGGACGGCGACAGCGTCGTGTCGACCGTGCGCGGTCAGGACGGCACGGTCACCGACATCCCCGCCCGCTACGTCATCGACTGCACCGGCCTCGTCGGCCTGCCCCAGGACCACCGAGTGCTGTCGGACCTCCTCCAGCACGGTGGCGCAGGTGAGAACCCGAACGGCCGCCTCGACTGCGACCACAACCACGAGGTCCGCGGCACCCAGTCCGCGCCCGGCAAGCTGTACGCCGGCGGGGCGGCGACCGCCGGGTCCTACTTCGGCGGCGCGGACTCGTTCCTGGGCCTGCAGTACATCGCGCAGACGATCTACCTGGACCTCGCGAAGGCGGGGTTCTGCAAGAAGATCGGACCGGGCCGCAGCTTCAGCCAGTGGCTGAAGTGGGTCCGCGGGACACAGATCTAGACGGTTCCAGGAGACCTCCCATGACACCGACGTTCGCCGGTCGCATCCAGACCCGGTTCTTCCTCCTCCTCGTCATCGCCCCCCTGTGGACGCTGATCATCAACTTCGTGCTCGTGCCGCTCGTGGGCGGCACGGGTGCCGACATGCAACCCTCGTACTGGGTCGTGTACTTCAACGCGATCCAGGTCCTGGTGCTCACCGCGGTCGTCGGCGTGCTGTGGGAGGTGCTGTGGCACTGGATGACGCTGGGCCGCTGGGAGAAGGACTGGCCGATCCTGTACCTCCTCCTCCAGTGGATCCCCGAGGGGATCGTGATGTTCTTCCTGGTCAACCCACGGTGGCTCGGTCTCACGACCGACGGGGGGGTGCCGACGTCGGCCTTCCTCGTCCACTACATCACCACGGTGCTGGTGACCTGGACCTGGGTCGTCGGGCCGCACCGGATGTTCTTCATCCGCTGGCGCTACGAGGGCGGTCGCCTTGTGTAGGGTGCCGCGCACGGTGTCCCCGACGACGCGGCCACGACTGGAGAGGGCATGACCCGCATCGCGGACTACGAGATCCTCGAGTCCCTCGGCAACGGCAGCCACGGCCAGGTCCACAAGGCCATGCCGCCCGAGCGGCTCGGGCTGGGAGCGACCCCGGTCGCGCTCAAGGTGTTCGACCGCTCGACCGACGCGGCGGAGTACGGACGCGTGGTCGAGGAGGTCAAGGTCTACGCCGCCGCGGCGAAGGGCTGTGACCAGCTCGCGCCGATGTACGACGTCGGTCGCCACGGCGAGCGGCTGTTCATGGCGGTGGCCTACTACGGCGAGGGATCCCTCGCCGCCCGGGCGCGGGGGCTGAGCAAGGTCCAGGTCGTCGAGCTGATCGCCGACGCGGCACGGGGCGCCCACGCGCTGCACGAAGCCGGTCTGGTGCACCGCGAGATCAAGCCCGCCAACGTCTTCCTCGCCGACGGCGGGGGCGGCGTGCTGGCCGACCTCGGCCTGGCCCACGTCGTGTCGCCCGGCCAGACCGTCACCGGCCTCGGCGTGTCGTCCCTCGAGACGATGGAACCCGGGCTGGTCAGGGGCGAGACGTCCGCGCGGGCGTCTGACATCTGGTCGCTCGGCGCGACGCTCCACTGGGCGTTGACCGGGCGCGGCGTCTTCGCCGACCTGCCGGACTCGAGCCTGATCGCGGTCCTGCGGCACATCATGACGGCGTCGCCGTCGGTGGCGGAGTCGGGGATCCCGGACCCCGTCCGCGAGGTGCTCGGCCGCTGCCTCGCCCAGGACCGGATGGAGCGGTACGGGACCGCGCTCGCACTCGCAGAGGACCTCGACACCATCGTGGAGGGGATCAGCGCATGACTGACCGATCCGTACACGTCACCGTCCGACCGGGCAGCGGCATCGTGGCCCGCACGGGCCCCGGCCTGATGGTCGTGCTCGACGGCGGGGACGAGGGCGTCCGCACCCAGCTGCTCGACAACTTCGACGCCGCGTGCTCGGGGTCCGACGCACCCGGGCGGACGATGGCGCGCAGCCTCGTCGGGCTGCTCAGCCAGTCCGACCCGGACGCCATCCCGCCCTTCGGCGCCTGCGCGCCGAGCGAGCGCGGCTGGGCCGTCATCCTCCACCAGGGCGTCGCCCTCCACGTCTTCGAGGGCGACCGCACCACGGTCGTGTCCGGCTTCGACGCCTCGACGTGGGTCGACCGGATCATCGACGACGGCTTCGACCGGCTGACCCTGCTGCCCGACGGCGAGCAGCCGTCCGAGGTCGACACCAGGTTCCGGTTCCAGGGCGGCGTCATCCCCGGTGGTGGAGCGACGATCCTGCCCGCCACCGGCATGGCCGAGGGGTCCCCCGCACCGGCCGCGCCAGCCCACCCGGCTGCGGCCCCCCAGCCCGCGGCACCACCCCAGCCCGCAGCGCCACCCCAGCCCGCAGCGCCGCCCCAGCCCGCCCAGCCGGCCGCCCACGCCGGCTACCCGCCGCAGGGGACGCCCCCCGCGGGTCAGCCGCCCCAGCCGACCCCGCAGCACGCCAGCCCCGGGGTCTACCAGCCCGGCCAGAACCCCCCCGAGGCCTACCCGCCGCAGCAGCCGGGCCAGTACCCGGCTCAGCCGCCCGCCCAGTACGCGCCCCAGCCCGCCCAACCCCAGCCCGCCCAACCCCAGCCGCACGCTCCGCAGCAGCCTGCGCACCAGACCCCGCCGCAGCCCCAACCCCAGCCCCAGCCGGCCCCCCCGCCCCAGCCGGTCGCGGACGGCCCGGACGCCGGTCCGCTGCCGACCCGGCCCCCACCCGGCGGCGCCGGCCCCGCGC
>NZ_CAXQBR010000059.1 GCF_964222135.1 Euzebya sp. | reverse complement strand
TGCTGGTCGATGACGGGTTGGGGGCGTTCGTGGGTCAGGACGCCCAGATCGCGCGGGCGGTGGACCAGGGGGCGCGGGCGACGGATGTGTTCAGCCGGAGCTTGGGTGATCAGGTGCCGGCGATCCGTGATCTGTCGTTGGTGGCGGAGGCGTTGGGGCCGGTGGGGGATGAGTTCAACCGGTTGGGGTCGGTGATCGATGGGGGGGCGTTGGGGACGATCTCGGAGAACCAGGCGCGGTTGCGGGCGCTGCTCACCTCGTTGGATGGCTTCAGCGATCAGCTGGATGTGGTGTTGGAGCTGACGCGGCCGGATCTGGATCGGTTGATCGTGGAGGGGGACAACGTCACGCGGTTGTTGTGGACGTACCGGCCGGAGCTGGCCGACCTGGTCGTCGGCATCAGCGACTACAGCGACACGATCGGCAACGGCGGCCTCACCGACCCCGGCTTCACCGGCTTCGGCGCCGGCTTCCAGATCCTCCTCGAGAACCCGATCGGTGAGGAGTTCTGCGGCTCGCTGGCAGGCGCGCTCCGCGCCCTCGTGCCCATCTGCGCCGACGGACCGAACCACGAGAACCCCCCGGCCGGCCCCCAGCCGCCCGAGCTGCCCGACCTGCCGCTGCCGGACCTGCCCCTGCCGGACGCCCCTGTGGCGGCAGCCCAGCCGCCCTCGACCCCCACCGACGACCTGCCCCTCGGCGAGGTGCCCGCGATCATCGACCCCACCCCCGAGATCCCCGCCCGCGGCGGGCTCGCGACGATCCTCGAGGGGGTGCTGAGCCCGTGACCGACCGCCTCCCGGGCCTCAAGTTCCTGCTCTTCGGCGTCGTCTGCGTGATCGCGGCCGGCTGGATCGCGAGCGTGACCGGCAACCTCGACCGCATCCCGTTCCTGCAGGACGCGAGCAGCTACCAGGCGGTCCTCGAAGAGGCGTCGGGGCTCGCCGTCGGCGACGACGTCCGCATCGCCGGCGTCGACGTCGGGCGCGTGAACAGCATCGAGATCGAGCGGGGCGACGCGGTCGTCACCTTCGAGGTCGAGCCCGACGTGTCGCCCACGACCAGCTGGCAGGTCGGCGCCCGCTGGCGCAACGTCATCGGCCAGCGGTTCCTCTACCTCTACCCCAACCCCGGCGGCCGAGCCCTGGTCGCCGGCGACCTGGGGCCGGACGGGGCCGGCCGCCTGGGAGTCGAGCAGTCCATCGAGGTCGCCGACCTCGCGGCCTTCGTCGCCAACCTCGACCCGCTGCTGCAGGCCATCGACCCCGCCGCCCAGAACAAGCTGACCACCGCGCTCAACGAGGTCCTGCTCGGGCGCGACCAGACGATCCAGTCGCTCGTGACCAACGTCAGCGAGCTGGCCGGCACCGTCGCCGGACAGGCACCCGAGGTCCGCGCCGTCATCGCCAACGCCAACTCCCTCCTCGCCGAGTACAACGGCCGCGAGGACCAGCTCACCGGCCTGATCGACCAGCTCTCGCTGGTGGCCGACACGCTCGCCAACCGCAACGACGAGGTGCTCGACGCCGCCGTCGACCTCGCGTCGGTGCAGGCCCAGCTCGGTGACCTCATCGAGGCGAACGACGCCGGGCTGATCGCCTCCGCCGACAACCTCCGCCGCCTGACCGACTCCATCGGGGCGCAGCGCGACGCGTTCGAGGAGAGCGTCGCCAGCCTCCGCCAGGGGCTGGCCACGTACATGCTGATCAGCCGCCGGGGCGAGTGGTTCAACGTGCGCGGCGTGGCCATCCAGGTGCAGTTCGGCAGCAACATCGTGACCTGCCAGACCGAGGGCGGGACCAGCTGCGCGTTCCCCAGCTCGCGCGAGGGCAGCCCCGCACCGGGCGCCGAGGGCGAGGCCCCTGGCGGCGAGACCCCGCCCCCCCAGGGCGTGCCCGAGCTGCCCGACCCCATCGACCCCGCGGACGGGGGGGACGCGCCGGTCCCCACGTCGGTCTCCGCCGTCGAGCTGGCCCCGGAGCGCCTCAGCGCCCTCGAGGTCGCCGTCGGGGTGCCGCTGATCACCGCCCACGACGCCGAGGGGGGTGACGCCGGATGAAGCAGTTCATCGAGCGCAACCAGATCGTGATCGGCGTGATCACCGCCGTCCTCATCGTCGTCACGATCGTCGCGTCGCTGTCGGTCACCCGCCAGGACATCGGCGGCGGCTACACGATCTCGGCCTCGTTCGCCGACGCGAACGGCCTGCAGGCCGGCGACGTGGTGCTCGTCGCCGGGATCCGCGCCGGCACCGTCACCGCCATCGACATCGGCGACGACCACGTCGAGGCCGAGATGCAGGTCGACGGCGGCATCGAGCTGCCGTCCACCACCCGCGCCGAGATCACCCTCCGGACCCTGGTCGGCAAGCGCGGGGTCATCCTCGACACCGGCAACGACTTCGAGGGGGAGCTGCTGGTCGAGGGCGACCACATCCCGATCGAGCGCACGACCGTCACCACCGACGTGCCCGAGCTGGCCGAGACCGCCGACGACCTGCTGGGCGAGATCGACTCCGATGCCCTCAACATGCTCCTGGTCAACGTCGCCGACGTCACCCGCGGCCAGCGGGAGCGGGTCGCCGACCTGGTCGACTCCGGCACCGACCTGACCGAGCTGGTCAACTCCCAGGAGACCCAGATCCGCGAGCTGCTCCGCAACCTGTCGACGGTCAGCCAGACCCTCGAGTCCCGCGACGACGAGCTGATCGGCATCATCGACGACCTCGACGTCGCCCTCGGCAACCTGGCCGCCCGACGGGCTGACCTCCAGGCGCTCCTGGCCGAGACCCAGCGGACCGGCGCCGTCACCGCCGACTTCGTGGTCGGCGTCCGCGAGGACCTCGACGCGATCCTCGACGAGCTGCACCTCGACCTCGAGATCGTCAGCCGCCACCAGGTCGACCTGGCCGAGGGCCTCGCCTACGCCGGCGACTCGCTGATCGGGTTCAGCTCGATCGGCTTCGCCAACGGCCAGCCGGTCCCGTGGGGCCACGTGTTCGTCAACGCGGCCGGCCCGGCCAACGTCGACCTGCTCGTCGGCTGCGGCGGGATCCTCGACCAGCAGCTCGACGTCCTCCTCGGCCCCGATCCGCGGAGCTGCGAGGAGCAGACCAACCAGACCCTGCCGGACGACTCGCCGAACCCCGAGGAGGGCGACGACGGGCCGATCCCCGGCCTGCCCGACCTGCCGATCCTCACCGGTGACGGCCCGATCCACCGCGAACCGCAGCGCCTGCCGATCGACGTCGGCCCGCGGTCGCTGATCGACGCGCTCACCGGTGGCGCCGCCGACGAGGGGGGTGAGGGCTGATGCGCCGGATGATCGCCGCGGTCGTCCTCGCCTGCGCCCTGCTGGCCACCGCCTGCGTCGGCCCGTTCGCCGAGCAGGCCGAGCCCCTCACCATCACCGCGACGTTCCCGCGGACCGCGAACCTGTTCGAGGGGTCGGAGGTGCGGGTCCTCGGCCTCCCGGTGGGGGAGATCACCCGCATCGAGCCGCTCGGCGACACCGTCGAGGTGGAGATGGCCCTCGATCCCGAGCGGGACTACCCGGCGGACGCCACGATCCGGCTGAAGCCCGTCTCGCTCCTCGGCGAGCGGTTCGCCCAGATCGAGCCGCCCTACACCGGCGGGCCGACGCTCGAGGACGGCGCGGCGATCCCGATCGAGCGGACCGCGATCCCCGCCGAGGTCGACGAGGTCCTGCGCTCGTTCGAGAACTTCCTCGCATCCCTCGACGCCGGCGCCCTCGCCGACCTGATCGACGTGCTCGCCGACACCCTCGACGGCAACGGGCAGGGCCTGAACGAGCTGGTGGACTCCGGCGCGCAGACCGTGCGTGTGCTGGCGGACTCCTCGGTCGACCTGAACCAGGTCGTCGACGACCTCGCGGCCCTCAACGAGACCCTCGCCACGAGGGAGGAGCGGATCGGTTCGACGCTGACGAACGCGTCGACGGTCCTGCAGAACCTGCAGGAGGACCGCGAGCTGCTGGTCGGGGCGCTGACCGAGCTGACCCGCGCCACCGCTGAGCTCGAGCCGCTGATCCTCGAGCACGACGACCCGCTGGTGCGCGACCTCGCCACGCTCGCCACGACCCTGTCGACGGTCGACCGGAACCTGTCGCGACTCGGTGACGCGTTCTTCGGCGCGCAGCGGCTGTTCAACACCGCCGGGCGGATCATCGACTACGAGAACGCCCGGCTGCCCCTCGACAACGAGGCCGGACCGCTCGTCGAGTTCATCCAGGACCGCTTCGAGGACCGCCTGATCGGGCTGTGCCTCCGCCTCGACCTGGCCGACTGCGACACCCTGGACGACATCCTCGACACCCTCCCCGACCTGTGCCTCCCCGGGCTGTGCCAGCAGGGCAGCCCCGGCATCTCCTTCGCCGAGGCCGCCGGCACGGCGCTCAGCCAGCTGTCCGAGGAGTCCCGCACCGCGATGGCCGCCGAGCTCGACGCGAACGCCGAGGCCCAGGCCGCCGCGCCCGCGCCGACCCCCGGTCCGCTGCCGCCGGTCGACCCGCGGCTCGAGGGGCGCGGGTCCACGCCGCCGAGCGCCACCCCCTCGGCGGGCGCCACGCCATCGGAGTCGCCCACCGCGACCGAGCCGGCCGGGGTCCCCGCGATCCCGGAACCGCAGGGCAACTCGATCCTGGGGGTGGAGTGATGGGCATCCGCGTGCTCGCCGCGATCCTCACGACGCTCGCCCTGCTCGCCACCGGCTGCGGCGGCGAGGAGCCGATCGTCGTCAACGCCCAGTTCAGCGACGTGGCCGACCTGACGACCAACGCGGCGGTCAAGCTCGCGGACGTCACGATCGGCACCGTCGAGGGCATCGAGCTCGACGGCGACCTGATGGCCGCGGTCCGCATGGAGATCGACCCCACCATCGAGCTGCCCTCGGAGCTGATCGCCCGGCTCCGCAAGACGAGCGTGCTCGGCGAGCGCTACATCGAGCTGACCCCGGTCGAGGGGGCGGGCGGCACCTGGGAGTCCGGTGGCACGGTCGCGCAGACCGAGGTCGTCCCCGAGCTCGAGGAGGTCGTCGCCACCTCCACCGACCTGCTGATCGCCATCTCGACCGACACCCTCGCAGGCGCGATCTCCTCCGGCGCGGCCGGGCTGGACGGCCGCGGCCAGACCATGGGGCAGGTCATCGACGACCTCGAGCAGGTCACCCGGACCTACAACGCGAACTCCGCGGACCTGGTCCGGCTCCTCGACGGACTCGACCAGTTCCTCGACACCGTCGGCCCGCAGGCCGAGGTGCACGGCCGGGCGCTCGAGGAGGCCACGACGTTCGTGCGGGTCCTCGCCGAGGAGGACGACCGCCTGATCGACACGCTCACGAACCTGCGCGACCTGGCCGACACCGGCGAGGACATCATCATCACCCACCGCGCCCGCATCGACGACTTCGTCACCTACCTCGAGGGGATCAGCGGCGAGCTGATCGCGCCGGAGCACCTCGAGGCGATCGACACGCTGTTCGTCAACGTCGCACAGCACAACTTCGCGACGATCCGCGGCGTGAACCAGGAGAACGCCCAGGTGGTGCTGGACTTCATCATCTGCGGCCTGAACGACGAGCCGGGCTACAGCGTCCGCGCTTGCACCGATCCGCCACAGGGCCGGCCCCAGCCGACGCCGCGCCCCCCGCAGGACTTCTGAGGGAGGCGGCATGAAGCGCTCGCGCACGTTCATCAACCTCGTCACGGTCATCATCGCGTCGGCGGTGCTGCTGCTGTTCGCCGCCACCCAGCTGCTGGCCTCGGCGGTGCTCGACAACACCTACACGATGTACGTCGAGCTGCCAGAGGCCGGTGGGCTCCTCGAGGACAAGGAGGTCACCTACCGCGGTGTCGGCGTCGGCTCGGTCGAGGAGGTGTACCTCTGCGGCGAGGCGGATGCCGAGGCACTGCCCGACTGCGAGGACGCCGAGGGCGTGCTGGTCGAGATGGGCATCGAGAACGACATCGAGATCCCCACCGAGGTCGACGTGGTCGTCCTCCGCCAGTCCGCGGTCGGTGAGCAGGCCCTCGACATCCGCCCGACCGGTGCGGTCGGTCCCGAGACGGCCTTCCACGCCGCCGAGGAGGTGATCCGGCCGGGTTCCATCACCCTGCCGACCAAGCCGCAGGACCTGCTCGAGCTGGCCAACGAGGTCTTCGCCCCGGTCGACGCGCAGGACGCCGCCACCGTGGTCGCCGAGCTGGCCGACGCCGTCGAGGGCCGAAGCGAGGACATCCGGTCGATCCTGGTCGACTCGGCCACGCTGAGCGAGGCGGTCGGCGACAACGGCACCGACTTCGACCGGTTCTTCGCCTCGAGCCGGACGGTCAACGCGACGCTGGCGGAGAACCGCGAGGAGCTGGCCCAGCTGATCACCGACCTCGCGGACTCCGCCGAGCTGGTCGGCGACATCCGCGGCGAGGTCGACGGCCTGCTCGACACCGCCCCGACCGTCCTCGACGCCACGACCAGCCTGCTGGCCCGCGGCCGCGCCAACCTGGCCTGCTCGATCCGCGACCTCGCCGACCTCAACACCTTCGTCAACCAGCCGGAGAACCTCGCCAACCTGGAGGAGGCCATCCGGGTCAACCAGTACTTCTTCGAGGCGTTCCGGATCATAGGCCCGACCAGCATCCAGGGCGACCCGTGGCTGCGCGTGCAGTTCCTGCTCGAGCCCCAGCCGACCCCGGTCCTCTACGACCCCGCGCGCCCGGTGCCGGCCACGCTGCCCGGCGGCGCGTGCGAGTCGGTGTTCGGGCCCGGCGCCGGCGCCGCCGTCCAGCCGAACCACCAGCTGGCGGTGCCGCGCGACGGCGAGGTCATCCGGCCCGAGAACGATCGCCGGACGTCCGTCACCCAGGTCGCCGCCCAGCCCCCCGCCGAGCCGGGCGTCGGCGCGGCCGGGGTCGCGCCGGTCGGGGTGGACGAGACGCCGGTCGCCGACTCCGGGTCGACGACCGCGTCGCCGCTGGTCGTGACCGTCCTGGCCCTCGGCGTCGGCGCGCTGGGTCTGGGCTGGCGCCTCGGCGGCCGCCCGGCACCGCCGGGCATGGTGCGGCGCCGCCGCCGCTCCGGTCGTGCAGGATCAGGTCGCGGGGGACCGAGAGGAGGACGACGTGGCTGAGCGCAGCGGCATCCCCACCGACGACCCGGTCGAGGAGCCGACCCCCGCCGTCGCGCGGGACCGGACGCCGTCAGGCGTCGATGACGACCTGGCGGCGGACGACCGCCCCGTCGTCACGCGGACCGCCCACAGCCTGATCTGGCAGGTGCGCATCGCCACCGGCCTCGCCGTCCTCGGGCTCGCCCTGGCCGTCTTCATGTACGTGTCGACGTCCGACGTCCGGTCCGCCGAGGCCACCAGGGACGCCGTCCAGGAGGCCGCCGAGGTCGTCGCGCTGCGCGTCACGACCTTCGACGGGGCGACCATCGACGAGTGGGTCGCCGACACCCAGGAGCTGGCCACCGGCGACTACGCCGAGGAGGTCGTCCAGCTCTTCGACGACGAGCTCCGCACCGCACTGGCCGAGAACCAGCTCCAGTCGGTCGGGGAGATCACCTCGAGCTTCGTCCAGGATGTCGAGGGGGACACCGCCACCGCGTTCCTGGTGGTGCGCCAGACCTACACCTCCGTGGCCCAGCCCCAGCCCGTGTCCGACGAGCTGCGGATGGAGGTCGAGCTCGCCCGCGTCGACGGCGAGTGGCTGGCCGCCGAGGTCGCCGTCCTCGGCCCCTCCACCGTCAGCCCGGTCGGTGACGCGCAGGGTGCCGCGCCGCCATCCGAGGACCCGGCCGCACCGCCGGTGGAACCCACCGCGACCGCACCCGCAGAGGAGTGAGGCGGACATGAGCGTCTACCCGAAGGTCATCGTCGGCTCCGACGGCTCGGTGACCGCCGAGCGCGCGGTGCGCCGGGCCGCCACGATCGCCGGCGGCCTCGACGCCCCCCTCGTGGTCGCCACCTCCTACACCCGGTCACGCCCCGAGGACCTCGGCCCGCGGTCCCACCGCGTCGAGTCCCAGAACATCGAGGAGAGCTTCGGCTTCGGCTACATCGGCGCCCAGGAGACCGCCCAGGACGGCGCCACGGTGGCCCGGAAGGCCGTCAAGGGCATCCAGGTGGAGGTGGCGACGCCCCAGGGCGACCCCGCCGACAGCCTGCTCGAGCTGGTCGAGGGCACACCGGGGGCGCTGCTGGTCGTCGGCTCCCAGGGCCTCGGCGCGTCGGGGATCTTCCTGCTCGGCAACGTCCCGAACAAGGTCGCCCACCACGCCGTCGGCGACGTGCTGATCGTCCGGACCACCGACGAGCGCCCGGAGGGCCCGCCGACCAGCGTGCTGATCGGCACCGACGGCTCGCGCACCGCCACCAAGGCCCTCGACCGCGGCGTCGCGGTCGCCGGGGCGCTCGGGGCCACCGTCACCGTGCTCGCGGTCGGGCGGGCGTCCTGGGCGGAGGACGTGCTGGCCGAGGCCGCGGCCCGGGTGCGCGAGGCCGGCATCGAGGTGGCCACCGAGCACCACGACGGCGACCCGGCCGGTGTG
>NZ_CAXQBR010000058.1 GCF_964222135.1 Euzebya sp. | reverse complement strand
ATCTTCGAGACCGCCGGGACCTTCCCCCTCACCCTCACCGTGACCTGGCAGCGCACCACCTCCGCCGGCGCCGACCAGGTCCTGCGCACCGCCACCGCCACCTACCCGGTCCACGGCATCGTCATCGGCCCCACCACCCCTCCGGGCTGAGCTGCCGACGTCCCACGCTCCGCGAGTCGCCCGTGGTGCGATGGCGACCGCCCCCGGGTCTGTGGCCGACCCCCGCGAGTCGCCCACGGTGCGATGGCGCGGCCGATATCGCGCGGGCCCGCCCCGTCGTGCGCCCACGGTGCGATGACGCGGCCGATATCGCGCGGGCCTGCCCCGTCGTGCGCCCACGGTGCGATCGCGAGGTCGGCATCGCCCCGACCCGTAGACCCGCGGCGCGATCACGCGCAGGATCGCGCCGAACCTCGCCGTCAGGCGAAGTAGGCCCCGATCGCGCCCACCATCGCCCCGGCGACCGCCCGCCCGACGAGACGAGCACCCAGGATCGCGCCCAACCTCGCCGTCAGCCGAGGTAGGCCCCGATCGCGCCCACCCTCGCCGCCCACACCACACCGATCCGCTCTACCGTCTGCAGGGTGAGCGACACACCCTCCCCCCGACTGGTCATCCGTGGCGCGCGCGGGCTCCTCGGCACGCCACCCGGCGGCACGGCCGACATCGCGGTCCGCGACGGCGTGATCGACGCGATCGGCTCGGTGGCCCCCGAGCCCGACGACGACGTCCTCGACGTCGACGGCGACATCGTCACCGCCGGCCTCATCAACACCCACCACCACCTCTACCAGTGGATGACGCGGGGCTGGGCGACCAACTCGATCCTCTTCGACTGGCTGACGACGCTGTACCCGGTCTGGGCGCGCCTGGACGCCGAGGACGTCCTCGCGGCCGCGCGCGTGGGGCTGGCCGAGCTGGTCCTCTCCGGGTGCACCACCGCCGCCGACCACCACTACGTCGTCCCCCGCGGGGACGACAGCGTGTTCGACGCGATCGCGACCGCGGCCGGCGAGGTGGGCCTCCGACTGCACCTCGCCCGCGGGTCGATGGACCTCGGCGAGTCCGCCGGCGGGCTCCCGCCCGACGCGGTGGTGGAGGACCTCGACGACATCCTCGCCTCCACCGAGCGGGTGATCGACCGCTGGCACGACGGTGAGCGGATCACGGTGACCGTCGCGCCCTGCAGCCCGTTCAGCGTCTCCGAGCAGCTCATGCGCGAGTCCGCCGCGCTCGCCCGCCGGCACGGCCTGAAGCTCCACACCCACCTGGCGGAGACGCGGGAGGAGGAGGCGGACGCACTGGCCCGGTTCGGCGCACGACCCCTCGCGGTCCTCGACGGCTGGGGTTGGGTCGCCGCCGACGTGTGGTTCGCCCACGGGATCCACTTCGACGACGGCGAGATCGCCCGCCTCGCCCAGGCCGGGGCGGGGGTAGCGCACTGCCCCTCCTCCAACGCCCGCCTGGCCGCCGGGTTCTGCCGGACCCCGGAGCTCCGGGCAGCCGGGGTCCCGGTCGGGCTCGGCGTGGACGGGGTCGCCTCCAACGAGCAGGGCACGCTCGTCACCGAGCTCCGCCAGGCCGTCTGGTCAGCCCGCCAGGGCGTCCAGGACCCCACGGCGCTGACCGCCCACGACGCGCTGGACATGGCGACCGCCGGCGGGGCCGCCTGCCTGGGCCGCACCGACGTCGGCCGCCTCGAGGTGGGGATGCAGGCCGATCTGGTCGTCTGGCCCGCCGACGACGTCGCCGACATCGCCGATCCCGTCGAGGCGCTCGTGCTCGGGCCGGACCGCCCCGCCCGCCACGTGCTGGTGGCCGGCGAGGCGGTCGTCATCGACGGCGCGCTCGAGGGTCTCGACCTCGACCTCGCGCGCCGCGACCTCGCCCGCCGCGCCCGGCGGCTCTGGCCCGCGTAGCCGAACCCCAGCCGACCCAGCCCCGACCGACCCCGACCCCCGACGTCAGCGCGTCGGCAGCCGCACGCCACCGGCGGACGGGGCTCCGACGCGGTCCTCGCGGCCCGGCAGCGGGACCCGGTACACGCAGGCGTCGCAGTTGGCGCGGACGTCGCCCTCCAGCGCCTCGTGGTAGCGCTGCACCACGGCGTCCGCGACCTTCTCGTCCGGTCCGAACCGGCCGGCCGTCACGACCTCCAACCCGGTCGACGACGCCACCGACTCGGCTGCCTCCCAGATCCGCTGCTCGAGCAACCCGGCCAGCAGCGACCAGCTGAACACGACGGCCCGGTGCGCGCCGGCGGCGTGCACCCGGCGGAGCACCTCGTCGGTCCGCGGCCAGGTGACCCCGGCGACGCAGGTCTCGACCCAGCGGTGCCCCGACCCCTCCGCCACCATGCGGGCGGCCTTGTGCAGCTCGCCGTTGGCGTCGGGGTCGCTCGACCCGCTCGCGGCCACGACCAGCACCTCGTCCGCCCGCCCCTCCCGGGGGCTGACCGCGTCCAGCCGCTCCCACGCGAGGCCGAGCAGGTCGGGGTGGACGCCCAGCACGCGCCCGTGGTGCAGCGCGACGTCGGGGAAGGCCGCCCGCACCTCCGCCAGCTGCTCGGGCACGTCGTTCTTCGCGTGCCCGGCGGCGAAGTTCAGCAGCGGCAGGGTGACCAGCGCGTCCGCCCCGGCGTCGACCAGCGGACGGGCGCCCTCGACGCCCTGGGGGTCGGCGAAGTCCTCCAGCCAGGCGTGGCCGACCGGGACCGGCAGCCGCCGGGCCACGTGGTCGACCAGGACGGCCATCTCCTCCGCCCCCTCCGGGTTCCGGGTGCCGTGGGCGATCAGCAGCAGGCCAGCGGTGCGCATGGTTGCCATGTTGCCCTGTAACCCGCGGTCACGACTTCGTAGGATCACCCGCTACGGCGTCCCAGGTGACCCACCCGGAGCGCCCCGACGGACACGCCGCGACGGAGGGCAGGCCCATGACCGACCAGGTGATCAGCGAGCGCGAGCGGATCCTCGACCGGATATCCGGTCAGACGCTGTGCACCCTGTTCCAGTCCGCGGTGTCCACCTACGGGACCGCCGACGCCCTCGGCAGCCGTGACGACGACGGCACCTGGACCTGGATGACCTGGGCGGACTACGGCGAGGCGGCCAGGCGGTTCGCGATGGCGCTCCACGCCCGCGGGCTGGGCAAGGGCGACTTCGTCGCGATCATGCTGCTCAACCGCCCCGAGCACTGCATCGCCGACGTCGGCAGCTTCCACGCCGGCGCGACCGGCGTCAGCGTCTACAACACCCTGGCGGAGGACCAGATCGCCTACGTGGCCGGCAACTGCCACGCGAAGGTGGCCGTGGTCGACGACCCCGCGACCTACGCGCGGTGGGCGAGCGTCCGCGACCGCCTGCCCGACCTCCAGACGATCGTCGTCGTGGAGGGTGCCGAGCTGTGCCACGGGGACGGCGTGATCAGCTGGGCGGACTTCCTCGCGGAGGGGCAGGCGCACCTCGACGAGGTCGGCGAGCAGGTGTTCACCGACACCTGGCAGGCCGTCCAGCCCGACGACGTCGCGACGCTCATCTACACCTCCGGCACGACCGGCCCGCCGAAGGGGGTCGTCGAGACCCACCGCGGGGTGCTCTACATCATGGAGACGGCGCGCGACATCTTCGAGATGCCGATGAAGCCGAGCATCCTCTCCTACCTCCCCCTCGCCCACGTCGCCGAGCGGATGTACAGCCACTGGCAGGGCATCAAGTACGCGGCGAAGACGCATTTCTGCACCGACTACACCCGGATCGCCGAGTACCTCCCCGAGGCGCAGCCGACCGCGTTCCTCGCCGTCCCGCGGGTGTGGGAGAAGATGCGCGCCGCCCTCCTCGCCCGCATCGACGCCGCGGAGGGGCCGAAGGCCAAGCTCGGCGAGCAGGCCTTCGCGATCCTGCCCCAGCTCGGGGCGATGGCGTTCTCGGGCAAGCGGCCGTCGCTGGTCCTGCAGGGCCAGGCGATGCTGTTCGAGAAGCTCGTCTACTCGAAGGTCCGCGAGGCCCTCGGGTTCGGGAACCTCCAGATCGCCCTCACCGGCGCGGCGCCGATGCCCGACGACCTGCTGATGTTCTTCAAGGGCCTCGGCATAGACATCATGAACGTCTACGGGATGACCGAGACGACCGCGGTCACCAACGCGAACCGGCCCGGCCGGGCGAAGCTCGGCACCGTCGGCACCGCGCTGCCCGGCATCGAGGTGGCGATCGCCCCCGACGGCGAGATCATCGCCCGAGGCCCGACCATGACCCCGGAGTACTTCGAGCGGCCCGAGGCCACCGCCGAGCTGTTCGACGACGACGGCTGGCTGCACACCGGCGACCTCGGGAGGATCGACGACGAGGGGTACCTGTCCATCGTGGGGCGGAAGAAGGAGATCATCGTCACCTCCTCGGGCAAGAACATCAGCCCCAACGAGATCGAGACCCAGCTGAAGCAGCACCCCCTCATCGGCCAGGTCATGGCCGTCGGCGACGACCGGAACTACATCTCCGCGCTGGTCGTCCTCGACCCCGAGGCCGCCGAGTCGTGGGCGGCCAAGCGCGGCATCCCGTTCGCATCGCTGGCGGAGTTCGCGGAGCGCGACGACGTCCGCGCCGAGGTCGCCGCCGCGGTCGACGCCGCCAACGCGAAGCTCGCCCGCGTCGAGCAGGTCAAGCGCTGGGAGCTCCTCGGCACCGACTGGACGGTCGAGTCCGGCGAGCTGACCCCGTCGATGAAGCTCAAGCGGCACGTCGTCAGCCAGAAGTACTCCGACGTGATCGACGGGATCTACACCGAGTCGTCCTAGACCCCCCACGTCCGCGCCGGGTGTCAGGATCTCGTCGGCGGCGGTGTTGGAAGGGGTGGATGACACCTGAGGAGGCCTTCGCGGCCCACTACGCGCGCCTGACGGGCCTGGCCCGTCGGCTGGTCGACCCCGCGACCGCCGAGGAGGTGGCAGCGGACGCCATCGCGAAGCTGGACGACGCGCCGGTCGCGGACCGCGGCGACGCCGACGTGGCCGCGTGGCTCAACCGGGTGACGGTGAACGCCGCACTGAACCGGATCCGCTCGCGACAGCGCGAGCAGGCCCGGGTCGCGGTCCACGGCCGGTCCGTCGACCCCACGCCGGACGACACCCCCGACGTGGTCGCCGACCGCCACGAGACCCAGGACCGCGTCCGCGCCGTGCTCGCCGAGCTGCCCGACCGGCAGGCCACGGCGCTGCTGCTGCGCCACTCCGGCCACCCCTACGCCGAGATCGCCGCGACCCTCGGCGTGGCCGAGGGGTCCGTCGGCGTCCTGCTCGCCCGCGGCGAGCGGGCCTTCCGACGCCGGTGGGAGGACCCCACGACCGCCGACCCCGCCGCCGCCGACCCCGCCGCAGGCGACCGCTGACCCAGGAGACCCCATGACCACCCGAGACGCGACCAGCGCCCCCGCGACCGCCTGCCCCTCCACCGGGGCGCTGCGGACTCACCTCGACCAGTCGTCCGCAGCCGTCGAGTCCCACCTCGACGAGTGCGACGCCTGCCGCGACGTCATCGTCGGGTTGGCGGCGGATGCCGGCGTGGCCCGCCGCCTGATCGGCGCGCTGGACCCCGTCGATCCGTCCGGACCGCAGCCGCCTGCCCGGACGGTGTCGCGGACCGGTCCGCCGGCATCGCCCCCCGCCCCCACCGCTCCGGCGGGACGTGCCGACAGCCGCCGGCCCGGACGGCGCGCCCGCCGCTGGCGCCCCCAGCGCGTCGCGACCCTGCCGGCGCTCGGCGTCGTGGTCGCCCTCGCGGTGGCGCTCGTGCTCACGCCGGGCGGGCGGACCGCCGTCGCGCAGTTCCTCGACACCTTCCGCGGCGAGCGCCTGCAGGTCGTCCAGATCGATGTCGACGCGATCGGCGACCTGTCCGGTCTGGCCGACCTCGGCGACGTCGCCGTCGACCGGGCGGACGAGCCGACCACCACCTCCGACCCCGCGGACGCCGAGGCGGTGAGCGGCCTGGTGCCGCCGGACGCCGACGCGCTCATCGCGGCCCTCGGGACCGATGCCACGCCGACGTACATCGCGAGCGGGGGTGGCGCCGCGACCCTGACCCTCCGGTCGCGCGACGGCAACGGCGTCCCGCCCGCGCTGGACGGCGCGGCGATCCGCGTCACCGTCCCCCCGGCGGTCGCCACCCTCCTCGTCGACGAGACCAGCTCCGCGCCCACCCCGTCCGGCGGCGACCACCTCGACCTCGACCTCGCGGGCCTGCCCCAGCTGGTCGCCGGTCGGGCCGGCGCGGTGGAGATCGCCGCCGACGGCGCCCCGCTCGAGGACATCCGCGCGTTCCTGCTCGCTCGGGACGAGCTGCCCGACAGCCTGCGCGACCAGCTCGCCGGCATCGACGACTGGCGTCACACCCTGCCGATCCCCGTCCCCTCCGACGGCGAGCTGGTGTGGGACGCGATCACCCTCGACGGCGCCCCGGCCGTCGCGTTCGGCGACGACTCGGGTCTCGCGGCGGCGGTCATCTGGGAGGCCGACGGGCTGCTGCACGGCCTGGCCGGCCCGCAGCCCCGCGACCTGCTGGTCGACCTCGCCGGCAGCCTGTGACCTCGCGCCGACTCGCGACCGGCGCCGCGCGGTGACGGACGTCCACACCGACGCCACCGATGGCCCACCGCCC
>NZ_CAXQBR010000057.1 GCF_964222135.1 Euzebya sp. | reverse complement strand
CCCCCCCCCCCACGTCCAACCCCGACCGAGGAGCAGCGGACGTGGACCGACCGATCGGCGTGTCGACCTGGGTGTGGACGTCCCCGCTGGACGACCGCGACCTCGTCCAGCTGGCGACGAAGGTGGCCGGCTGGGGGTTCGACGTGATCGAGCTCCCCGTCGAGTCCCTCGGTGACTGGGACCCCGTCCGCGCCCGCCGGGTGCTCGATGACCTCGGGCTCGGAGCCACCGTGTGCCTGGTGATGGGGGAGGGGCGGGAGCTCGTCGCCACGGACGACGCCACCCGCCGGGCGACCCAGGACTACCTGCGGGGGGTCGTCGACGTCGCCCACACCGTCGGCGCGTCAGCCATCGGCGGACCGGCGTACGCGTCGGTCGGCCGGACCTGGCGGATGGGGGCTGACGAGCGCCGGTCCGCCCTGGCCGAGTGGGCCGAGGCCCTCGCGCCGGTCGCCACGCACGCCGGCCAGGCCGGTGTCAGGATCGCCATCGAGCCGCTCAACCGGTACGAGACGTCGTTCCTGACGACGATCGGGCAGGTCCTCGAGGCGATCGCCCCGCTCCCCGCGGACCAGGTGGGCGTCCTGTGCGACACCTACCACATGAACATCGAGGAGCAGGACCCGCCGGCCGCCATCCGCGCCGCCGGCGACCGCATCGCCCACGTGCAGGTCTGCGCGAACGACCGCGGGGCCCCGGGGGCGGACCACCTGGACTGGCCGGCGCTGGTCGCCGCGCTCGACGACGCCGGCTACGACGGTCCGCTCTGCATCGAGTCGTTCACACCCGACAACGCGAGCATCGCCACCGCGGCGTCGATCTGGCGCCCCCTGGCCGCGACCCAGGACGCCATCGCCACCGAGGGCCTCGCGCACCTCCGCCGCCTCGGGGCCTGACCGGACCGACCCGCCCGCTCACGCACGGATCGACTCCGGCTCCCCTCACCCTGACCACGGATCGACTCCGGAAGACAGGTGACGGGGCCCGCCCACGCACATCTGTGGGCATCACCGCAGGTCACGGCCGCGGGCGCCGTCGTGGCGGAGTCGATCCGTGGGTCTGCGGAGTCGATCCGTGGGGTGTGCGCGGGTCACCGGCCGCTCGGCGCGCGCGATGCGTTCGTCGAGCTGGCCGACCCCACCCACCCCGGCGCGGTGGTGGTGCAGCGCCATGGGGGCGATCCGGGAGCGGCTGGCTGCCCTGGCCGCCGACGCGGCCCTCCCGGACCCCGGACGCGTCGCGGACGACCTGGTGGTGGTCTACCAGGGGGTGCTGACGGCGTTCATGGTCGACCCGGTGGCCGTCGCGGTCGACCGGGGCCGGGCGCTGGCCCGGCGGGTCGCCGTCGACCAGTAGGCGCCAGCGGGTCGAAGGACCTCGCCAGCCGGGCCGTTGGGCCTTGTGAGGTGCCAGGTGCGGGGGCCAGGATCGCCGCGGTGTCCACTGCAGCGACCGAACCCGCGACCGAACCCGTGACCGCTCCGGGGCCCTTCGACCCCCTCGACTCGTTCCTCCGCCGCGCGCGCTACGCCCAGGACCAGCTGATCGAGGCGCTGCACGTCGCCCAGGACCTCTACGGCCACCTCTCCGACGAGGTGCTGATCCACCTCGCCCGCGAGCTGCGCATCCCCGCGAGCCGCGTCTACGGGGTCGCGACCTTCTACCACCTGTTCAGCTTCGACCCGCCGGGCGCCCACACCTGCACGGTGTGCACGGGCACGGCCTGCTTCGTCAAGGGCGCCGACGACATCGTCCAGGCCGTCCAGACCACCTACGGGGTGGCGCCGGGCGGCACGACCGCCGACGGCGACCTCGGCCTCAACACCGCCAGGTGCCTGGGGTCCTGCGGGCTCGCGCCGGTCATGGTGCTCGACGGCGAGGTCCGCGGGCACCAGAACGTCGAGGACGCGCTCGGGTTGATCGCGGACGCGGTCGAGACCCCAGCGGTCGAGGAGGTGCCCTAGTGGCGAAGCGCATCGACCTGCACGAGGTCGCCACGCGCGAGGTGGAGGCCCGGAGCCGCTACCCCTGGCGCATCAAGGCCTGCGGCAGCACCTCATGCCTCTCCGCCGGCGCCGCGGGGGTGCGCGCGGCGATGGACGCCGAGGTCGAGGCGGCCGGCCTCGGCCACGACGTCCAGGTGGTCTCCACGGGCTGCATGGGGCTCTGCAGCCGCGGCCCGCTGGTGCGCGTCGAACCGCGCGGCGGCACCCCGACGATGTACCAGGAGGTCGATGCCGCCGCGGGCGCCTCGATCGTGGCCGACGCGGTCGTGGACCGGCAGACCCCGGCCGCCACCCCGCTCGACGAGTCGATCCCGTTCTTCGCCCGCCAGCACCGGGTGGTGCTGGCCAACGCGGGCCGGATCGACCCGGACCGGCTGGAGGACTACGTTGCCGAGGGCGGGTACCGCGCACTCGAGAAGGCGCTCGAGGGCGACCCGCGCGACGTGGTCGACGCGATCGTCGCGAGCGGCCTGCGCGGGAGGGGCGGCGCGGGGTACCCCACCGGCCAGAAGTGGGGCCTGCTCGCCGACGCGCGCGGCGAGCACAAGTACGTCGTCGCGAACGGCGACGAGGGCGACCCCGGCGCCTACATGGACCGCACGATCATGGAGGACGACCCCCACCGGGTCCTCGAGGGCCTGATGATCGCCGCCTACGCCACCGGCGCCGACCGCGGCTACCTCTACGTCCGCGCGGAGTACCCCCGCGCGATCGAGCGCCTCGACCGCGCGATCCGCGCCGCGCGTCGCCACGGCCTGCTCGGCAGGGGGATCCTCGGCAGCGACTTCACCCTCGACATCGAGGTGCGGATCGGCGCGGGTGCGTTCGTCTGCGGCGAGGAGACCGCGCTGATGGCCTCCATCGAGGGACGCCGGGGCCTGCCGGTCCTCCGACCCCCGTACCCGACCGAGCGCGGCCTGTGGGGCGACCCGACCATGATCCAGAACGTGGAGACGCTCGCGAGCGTCCCCTGGATCGTCGCCAACGGCGCCGACGCGTTCCGGGCGATCGGCACCCCCGACAGCCCGGGGACCAAGGTCTTCGCCCTGGCGGGCGACCTGGTCGACATCGGGCTGATCGAGGTGCCGATGGGCATCCCGCTGCGCGACATCGTGTTCTCCATCGGCGGGGGGATCCCCGAGGGGCGGGGCTTCAAGGCCGCCCAGACCGGCGGGCCCTCCGGCGGGTGCATCCCCGAGGCGTTCCTCGACACGCCGGTCGACTACGAGAGCCTGCGGGCGCTCGGGTCGATCATGGGGTCCGGCGGGCTGGTGGTGATGGACGACCGCGTCTCGATGCCGGAGGTCGCTCGGTACTTCATGGAGTTCTGCCGGGACGAGAGCTGCGGCAAGTGCGTGCCGTGCCGCACCGGCACCGTCCAGCTCCACGGCCTGCTCGGCAAGATCTGCGAGGGGCGGGCGACCCGCACGGATCTCGCGACCCTCGAGTCGCTGTGCCGCACCGTCCGCGACACCAGCCTGTGCGGGCTGGGCCAGACCGCGCCCAACCCGGTGTTCAGCACGCTCGAGCACTTCCGGGACGAGTACCTGATGCTGCTGACCGACTCCGAGGTGGTCCATGGCTGACGCCCCGACCCGTCCGCGCCCGCCCCGGCGGTCGCGCGGCATGACCGTCACGATCGACGGCCAGGAGGTCCCCGCGACACCGGGTGACACGGTGCTCGACACGGCACGACGTGCCGGCATACCGATCCCCACCCTCTGCTGGCTCGACGGGCTGAGCGTCCACGGCGGCTGCCGGGTCTGCGTCGTCGAGATCGCCGAGCAGCACCGGCTGGCCCCCGCCTGCGCCACGACCGTGGTCGACGAGATGGAGATCACCACCGCCTCGCCGAGCCTGGTCGAGCACCGCCGGCGGCTCGTCGAGCTGCTGCTCGCCGAGGGCAACCACATCTGCAGCGTGTGCGTCGCCAACGGCGCGTGCGAGCTGCAGGACCTCGCCGAGTCCCTCGGCATCGACCACGTCCGCTACCCCTACCAGTTCCCCGAGCTCGAGCCGGACGCCAGCCACCGCTTCTTCGTCTTCGACCCCAACCGCTGCATCCTCTGCACGCGCTGCGTGCGCACCTGCGCGGAGATCGAGGGTGCCTTCGTGTGGGAGGTCGCCTCGCGCGGGGAGGGCTCGCACCTGGTCACCGACCTCGACCGCCCGTGGGGCGGGGCGCCGTCGTGCACCTCCTGCGGCAAGTGCGTCGAGTCCTGCCCGACCGGCGCGCTGTACCACAAGGGCAACGCGGTGGGCGAGTCCCGCCACGACGCCGACGTGATCGCCTTCCTGTCCGCCGCCCGCGCCGGCGGGTGGCACGACCGGGGAGCGCAGGCATGAGCGCACGTCCACGGGTGGCGACGGTGTGGCTCGGCGGCTGCTCCGGGTGCCACATGTCCTTCCTCGACCTCGACGAGTGGCTCTTCGACCTCGCCGAGGCGGCTGACATCGTCTACGGGCCGCTGGTCGACGCGAAGGAGTTCCCGACCGACGTCGACGTGACGCTGGTCGAGGGCGCGGTCGCCAACGTTGACAACCTCGCGATGGCCACGCGGATCCGGGAGCGCAGCCGCCTGGTGATCTCCTTCGGCGACTGCGCGGTGACGGGCAACGTGACGGCGCTCCGCAACCTGCTGGGCGACCCCCTCCCGATCCTGCAGCGCGTCTACGTCGACCGACCCGACGGGGGAGGGGCGCTGCCCGACGGCGTCGTCCCCGACCTCCTCGAGACCGTCGTGCCCCTCCACCAGGTCATCGACGTCGACGCGTTCATGCCGGGCTGCCCGCCGTCCGCCGCCCGGATCCGCGCCGCCCTCGAGACCGTGCTCGCGGGCGACCTGCCCGCCGGCGGCCGCTTCGGGTGACGGCACCCACCGACCGGGAGTAGGAGCCCAACCGTGCACAACATCGTCGAGATCGACCCGGTCACCCGGATCGAGGGCCACGCGCGGATCACCGTGCACCTGGACGACGCCGGCACCGTCAGCGAGGCCCGGTTCCACGTGACGGAGTTCCGCGGGTTCGAGGAGCTCTGCAAGGGCCGGACGGTGTGGGAGATGCCGTCCCTGACCGCGCGGACCTGCGGGATCTGCCCCGTCAGCCACCTGCTGGCCTCCGCCCGCGCCGGGGACATGATCCTCGGGGTGGGCGTCCCGCCGGCGGGGGTGGCCCTGCGCAGCCTGGCGAACCTGGCGCAGATCATCCAGTCACACGTCCTCAGCTTCTTCCACCTGAGCGCACCGGACCTGCTCCTCGGGATGGATGCCGCCCCCGAGAGCCGCAACATCTTCGCGCTGATGCAGACCCAGCCGGACCTGGTCCGCCGCGGTGTGCGCCTGCGCCAGTTCGGCCAGGAGATCATCGCGGCCGTGACCGGCGAGCGGATCCACGGCGCGGGCATCGTCCCCGGCGGCGTGGCGGCTCCCCTCACCGGCGACCAGGTCGAGGCGATCGCCGCCTGGGTGCCCGAGGCGCGCGCCGCGGCGGTCGACACCCTCGAGCTGTTCACCACCCAGCTCCTCGACCGCTTCGCCGACGAGGTCGCGACGTTCGGTGCCTTCGACACCCTCTTCCTCAGCATGTGCGCGCCCGACGGGCAGTGGTCCCACGACGCGGGCGGGCTGCGCGTCGTCGACTCGACCGGTGCGATCGTCGCCGACCAGATCGACCCGGCCACCTACCGCGAGTGGCTGGGCGAGTGGGGTGCCACCGACAGCTACCTCAAATCCCCCTACTGGCGGCCCGCCGTCGACGGCACCGACGACCCGTCCGCCGGCATCTACCGGGTCGGTCCGCTCGCGCGCCTGAACGTGTGCGAGACCATGGGCACCCCCCTGGCCGAGGAGGCCCTGGTCGACTACCGGGAGCGCGTCGGCGGCATCGCCACGTCGTCGTTCAGCTTCCACCACGCCCGCCTGATCGAGGTCCTCGCCTGCGTCGAGCGGATCGAGCAGCTGCTCGCCGACCCGATCCTGTGCGACCCGCACGTCCGCGCGACCGCGGGGATCAACCGGCGCTCGGGCGTGGGCTGCTCCGAAGCGCCGCGCGGCACGCTCTTCCACGCCTACGACGTCGGCGACGACGGCACGATCGCCGGAGTCGACATGCTGATCGCGACCGGCCAGAACAACCTGGCGATGAACCGGGCCGTGACGCAGGTCGCCAGGGCCTACGTCACCGGCCCGGAGATCCCCGAGGGGACCCTCAACCGGCTCGAGGCGAGCATCCGGGCGTTCGACCCGTGCCTGTCCTGCTCGACCCACGCCATCGGCCAGATGCCGCTGGTGGTGACGTTGCTCGACCACGAGGGCCACGAGGTGCAGGTGGTCCGCCGCGACTGACCGCACGGGTGTCCTCGTCGTCGGCTGGGGCAGCGAGCTGCGCTCCGACGACGCGGCGGGCCGACGCGTCGCCGAGGCGGTGCACGCCCGCCGGCTGCCCGGCGTCGTCGTGCGGTCGACCACCCAGCTGCTGCCCGAGCTCGCCGCCGAGCTCGGCGGGTGGCGCCGCGTCGTGCTGGTCGACGCCCGCCCGGCCGACTCCGGGGGGGTGGTGGTCCGGCCGCTGACCGCCGACGGGTCGCCGGACGGGGTGACCACCCACCACATGGATCCCCGCGGCCTGGTGGGGCTGGCCGGGGTCCTCGGCATCGCGGTCGGCGAGGTGGTGCTCGTCACGGTCCCCGCCGCCGATCTGTCCCTGGGGACGGGGTTGTCGCCCGCCACGGCCGCAGCGGTCGACGAGGCGGTGGCGGTCGTCGCGGACCTGTGCCGTGACGCCGGGGCCACCTCCGGGACGGCCTGACGCACCGGGCGGGGCGGGGGCCGAGGGTCCCTGGTCGACAGGGCCGATCGGCCGGTGCGGCGGTGCCCCCGCGATCGCACAGTGCGGAGCTGTGAGACTCGAGATCACCCGGAAGACCGACCTGGCGCTGCGGGCGCTGCAGCTCCTGGCGCGCGCCGAGGGTCGGGTGAAGGCCCGCGACATCGCCGCCGACATCGGCAGCACCCCGGGGTTCACCACCCAGGTGCTCGCCCCCCTCGCCCACGCCGGCTGGGTCTCGACCGCCTTCGGGCCGACGGGCGGCTACGCGATCGAGGCGCCCGGCCGGACCGGGTCGCTGCTCGCCCTCATCGAGCTGATGGAGGGACCGGTCGCCGACGGCCGCTGCGTCCTCGAGGACGGCCTCTGCATGGCCAGCGGCCCGTGCGCGCTGCACGAGGCCTGGGACGCCGCGCGGACGGCGATGGTGGGCGCGCTGGCCGCGCGACCGGCCGTCCCGCCGGCCGGGGGAGAGGGGTGACGACGCTGCCGATGGCCGGCGACACGACCCGACCCTCCCCCTCCACACCCTTCGCCGACGTCCGGCCCGTCCTCGTCGTCGCCGGCACCGCGCTGGTGGCGGCGGCCGGGTGGAGCGTCGCCGCCGACCACCTGCCCGGCGGCCGCTGGGTCGTGGTCCACCTGTTCACCCTCGGGGTGCTCACCCCGCTCGTGCTGGGGTTCAGCCAGCACTTCAGCCGGACCCTGACGCGCTCGCCAGAACCCGCAGCGGCCCTCGCCGTCCCGACGGCGCTCGGCGCGACGGCCGTCCTGGTCGGCCTCGTCAGCGGGTGGACCTGGCTGCTCGGCGCCGGCGGCACGGTCCTGACCGTCCTGGTCCTCCAGGCCTACCGCCGGCTCCGGCGCATGCGCACCGCCGCGGTCGGGGCGCGGTTCGCGTGGATCGTCCGCGCCTACGAGCGGGCGCACGGCGCGTTCGTCCACGGCGCCCTCCTCGGCATCCTGATGGGCGTCGGGGTCCTGTCGGGCCCGTGGTACGCCGCGGCCAGGGTGGCCCACCTCCACGTCAACGTCCTCGGGTGGGGTGGCGTGACCCTGCTGGCGACCGTGGTCTTCTTCGGCCCCTCCATGGTCCGCGCCCGTATCGCCGACGGGGCCGAGGAGCGCGCGTTCACCGCCATCCGCCGCGGCACCACCGGCTTGAGCGCCGCGACGGTCCTCCTGCTCGCCACCGGCATCGGGGGAGGGGCGGGGACCGCCGCGCGCCTGCTCGCCGCGGTCGGTCTCGCCGTGCTGGCGTGGGCGGTGACCGTGGTGTGCCGACCGGTCGCCGTGGTCGCGCTGACCGCCCGCCGATCGGCGACGTGGGGGCTCGTCGCCGGCGCGGGGATGTGGTGCCCCCTCGCGGCGTGGGCCGACGTCGCCGTCGTGGCGACCGGTCGGTGGGAGCTGCTGACCGCCATCGGGGTCACCGCGCTCGTCGGCGTGCTGGCCCAGTCCGTCCTGGCCACGGTCCTCCACGTCGGACCGCTGCTGCGAGACCGTCCCGTCCGCCTCGCCGTCGTCGCGCGGCTCGAGCGGTGGGCGGTGTCCCGGGCGGTGGCGTGGAACGTCGGGACGACCGCCGTGGCCGCTGCCGCCTCCGGCGCGCTGGACGGCGCCGCCGGCAGCGCCGTCGTCCGCGGTGGCTTCGCGCTCCTCGGCGTGGTGGTCCTGCAGACCGCGACGTCGATCGCCGGCCCGGTCCGCGACGCCGGCCCGCGCTGAGCGGGTCCGGACACGCGGACCCGGACCGAAGGTCCTTCGGCCCTGCGCACCGGGGGCCTGGCGGCCCCTCCCCCGGGCGCCGCACCGGAGGAGCATGCGGACGGGACCGCCACCGCAGACGGTCCGAGAGGAGTTGGAGATGACCGCCGCAGAGACGCCCGTGGTCCACGCGCTCGCCCCCGCCACCCCGATGCTGATCGACCGGTACCTGCCCACCTTCGACGTCACCCTCGTCGAGCACCGCGTGGTCGAGGCCGATGTCGAGACCACGTGGGAGGCGCTCGTCGACCTCGACCTGATGACCGTCCACACGCCGCTGCTCGACGCCGCCTTCGCGGTGCGGGCGATCCCCGCCGCGCTCAGCCGCCTCGTCGGTCGTGAGCCGACCGCCGAGGAGCCGCCGCCGGCCACCCTGAAGCTCACCGGCGACGGGGCCGGCCTGCCCGGCTGGCTCCCGCTCGGCGAGGTGCCGGGATCCGAGATCGCCCTCGGGGCGATCGGCCGCTTCTGGCAGCCCGACATCACCTGGTACGACACCACCGAGGTGACGCCGGAGGGGTTCGCCGACTTCGACGAGCCCGGGTGGGGACGGATCGCCGCGAACTTCTCGTTGCGGGCGTACGGCGAGCACCGGACGCTGATCTCCTACGAGGCGCGGACGCGGACCGACGACGCGGACGCCGCCCGGCGCTTCGGGGTGTACTGGCGGATCATCCGCCCGTTCGTCGGCCACATCATGGGCGCTGCGCTCGACGCAGTCGGACGGGACGCCGAGGCGCGGGCGGTCGCCGCCTAGCGCCTCGAGGACGTCGCCGGCCCTACGCGGTCGGCGCGGTGATCGGGGGCTCCGTGACGGCCGGGTCCCCCGGTCGCCGCCGGTGCTGGGTGGCGACGCGGAGGTCGGCGATGGCCTGCTCGATGCCGCGCGTGAGCACCGGCAGGTCCTCGGCGTGGGCGAACTCGCCCGTCGCACCGACGAACACCTGGCCGTCGTAGCTGAGCACCGCGACGCCGAGGCGGACGCCCTCGGCCACCGGGACGTACGGGTACCAGGCCAGCGCGCGACGACCCAGCAGGTGCAGGGCGTGCGGGGGCCCCGGGACGTTCGTCACGACCGTGGTCACGTTCCGCTGCCCGAACCGGTCGACCAGCGCCGACGTGGCGTGCATGATCGGGCCGAGCACCACCGACGGGACCGCGCCCGAGGCCTGGACGATCGCCGCGGACGCGTCGACCTCGCCGGACGCCTTCAGCGCATCCATCTCGGCCTGCACCGCCCGCAGGCAGTCGAGCGGGTCGCCGACCTGGGTCGGGAGGGTCGCGAACACCGCGGCGACGCGGTTGTCGAGGTGACCCCTCGCGCCAGTGGCGCGCGTCGACACCGGGATCAGGGACCGCACGACCGCGTCGGGCTCGCCGCGGTGGACGAGCAGGTCCCGGAACCCGCGGGTCACCGCGGTCAGCAGCACGTCGTTGACCGTGCCGCCGACGGCCTGGCCGATCGCCTTGACGGTGTCGAGGTCGGTCCACGCCGTGTCCCACCGGCGGTGGGACGTGAGGGGGCCCGAGAGCGAGGACGGGGGCACCGGCCGCCCGAGGGCGGTGATCGTGCGCAGGCCGCGTCCGACGGTCGCCGCGGCGCGGCCCGCGTCCCGCGGGTGGCGCACGGCACGTCCCGCGGCGCGGACGGACCCGGCCGCGCCCGCGAGGCGGTCGCCGACGGCCTGTCGCACGAGCGCCAGCCGGCCGGGGTCGGGCACCTGCCGGGCCGTCTCGGACGTGGTGGTCGCGGCATCCGCCGTGGCCGGTGCCGGGTCCATGATCGCCATCGTCAGGTCGGTGCCGGCGACGCCGTCGACCATGCAGTGGTGCACCTTGCTGACCAGCGCCCAGCGACGGTCCTCCAACCCCTCCACCACCCAGGTCTCCCACAGCGGTCGCCGGCGGTCCAGCCGCTGGCCCATGACCCGGCCGACGAGGGCGTCCAGCTCCGCCGTGCCACCGGGCGGCGGCAGCGCCGTCCGACGCAGGTGGTACGCCAGGCAGAAGCTCGGGTCGTCGACCCACACCGGCCGGTGGAGGCCGAGGGGCACCTCCCTGACCACCTGGGTGTAGCGCGGCAGCCGGGCGAGCCTCGCGGCGTAGGTGCGGGCGAGCTCCTCGAACGGCGGTGCGGGACCCTCCAGGATCAGGACCGAGCCGATGTGCATGAGCCCGGCGGTGTCCTCGACGTGCAGGAACCACACGTCGAGGGGGTTGAGCCGGTCGGGTGCGGTGCGAGCGGTCATGGCACCTCCGCGGTGGCCAGGCGGCGGATCTCGTCGAGGAGCCCACCGGCGATGCGGTCGGGGTCGGGGACCATGGCGGGGTCCGTGCAGATGCCGACGAACACCTGCCCGGCGTAGGAGAAGATGGTGGCGCTCGTCCCGATCGATCCGGACTGGGGCGCCCAGGAGAGGATCCCGGCGACGGGGTGCCCGGCGACGGAGACGCGGTGGCGGGGCCCGGGCACGTTGGTCAGCACGAGGGACGCCTTGTCGCCGTAGAAGCCGACGAGCAGACCCTCGATCATCCGCGGGCTCAGGCCCATCGCGGCGAGGAGCCCGAGCGACGTGACCGCCTGGGCGGACCCCTTGATGGCGTCCATCGCGTCGCGGACGGCCCGGAGCCGCTCGTCGGGGTCCCGCTCGCCCACGGGCAGCGGGCACAGGACCAGCGCGAAGTCGTTGCCGAGGGTCGACGGGACCGGCAGCCCCGCGGCGCGCATGCTGACCGGCACCATGGCCCGGATCCGCTCCGCCGGCGTCCCGACGTCGTCGAGGTACCGGCCGATCGCGCCGCTGAGGGCGGCCATCAGCACGTCGTTGACCGTCGCGTCCCGGTCCCGCGCGATCCGCTTCACCTCGGCGAGGTCGAGGGGGTCGGACCACGCCACGACCTTGCGACCGCTCTGCGGGCCGCGCAGCGCGGTCGGCGCGTCGCGCCCGGTCAGCGTCTCGACGGCGATCGCGTCGAGGATCCGCGCGCCCGTGCGGGCTGCCCCGGCGAGCCGGGTGGGGTGGGTGGCCAGCTCGAGGCCGGCGTGGGCCAGCTCCGCGACGCGTCGCAGGCCGTCGGGGTGCGCGACCGGCGGCTGAGCCGGGGTGTCGTCGTCCACCAGCGCCATGAGCACGTCGCCCAGCGAGATGCCGTCGGCCATGCAGTGGTGGATCCGCTGCACGACGGCGGCCCCGTCGCGGTAGCCGTCGACGATCCACGCCTGCCACAGCGGCCGCCGCCGGTCGAGGTCCTGGCCCATCACCTCGCCGACGAACGTGCGGAGCGCGGCATCGTCGCCGGGGTGCGGCAGCGCCACGTGGTGGAGGTGGGAGGACAGGTCGAAGTCGGGGTCGTCGACCCAGCGGGGCCGGCCGACCTCTGAGTCGACGACCCGCTGGCGGAACCGCGGGTAGGCGTCCACCACCCGGGTGCGGATGGCATCGGTGATCGCGGACGCGTCGACGGGCTGGTCGAACCACACCACCGAGGTGATGACCATGAGGTTCGTCGGCTGGTCCATGTGCAACCAGGCCGCGTCGACGGGGCTCATCCGATCGCTCATGGCCCGATGCTCTGCGCAGGGGCGCGGCCGCGGAGGTGCCGATGGTCCCGGCACGCCGAGGGCTGATGCCCCTGTGGGACCGGGTCACCCGCCGGACCGGGTCGCGCGGCGGACCACGGCGATGCAGCCGACCACCATCGCGATCCCGACGACCAGGATGGTCGTCGACAGGCTGAAGACCTGCGGGGCGACGTCGTAGAGCACCTGGCCGGCGAAGGCGACCGCGACGGTGCTGGCCGCGACCGCCTCTCCGGTGCTGCGGCGCAGCCACGCGCCTGCGGCGACGCCGGTGACGACCAGGGCGGTCGGCACGACCAGCCACGTCGCGGCACCGGTGGCGAGCACCGCCTGGGTCGAGCCGAGCAGCAGCACGACCGACGTCGCCCAGGTGGTGCGCCACCGCCGGGGACCGGCGGCGATGAGGCCGATGGCGGCGGAGGAGGTGACGAGCGCCACGGCACCGGCGCGTGCCGGCACCTCGAGGCCGGCCAGCGCGGCGGCGGAGAACCCCGCGACGGCTGCGCTGACGACCGCGCACGCGAGCGGCCCGTCCCGGCCGGTGCGGTGCGCGGCGGCCCCGGCCATCGCGGTCGCCGCGGACGACGCGGCCAGCAGGGGCAGGTGCGCCCGACCCCCGGCGATGACATCGGCCGACACGTACGACGCGTAGGTCGCGGCGACCCCGGTCATCCACCACAGAGCGGTCGAGAGGTTCGCCGCCAGCCGGTCGTCGCCGCGGTCGAGGTCGCCGACCACCGACGCGGCGAC
>NZ_CAXQBR010000056.1 GCF_964222135.1 Euzebya sp. | reverse complement strand
TCGCCGAGGCCGCCCAGGGCACTGCGGAGATCGCGTCCAACGTGACCACCGTGGCCGAGGCGGCCGCCCAGACCGCTGAGGGGGCGTCCTCGACCCAGCAGTCCGCCCACCAGCTGACCGGGGTGGCCAGCGACCTGCAGGGCATCGTCGGCGACGCCGCCGAGCCGTCCCGTGGTCCGCGTCGCTCCCGCGCCGCGCAGGCCCGCGACCTCGCCGGCCGCGGTGCGTGGGACCACGAGACCCAGGTCGAGGAGTACGCCCGCCGCTGACCCCACGCGCATGTGTGTCGGGAGGTGGACGCCGACCGACGCGGCGTCAGGGGCAGGGCGCCGGTGTGGCGACCCCGTCCTCGAGCACCACACGCCCGGCGTCGTCGCGCACCGGATCCGGCAGGGGCGTGTCGCGGAGCCAGCTGGCCACGAGCTCGGGATCAGCACCCCCTCGTCCGCCGGCCGGTCGAGGAGCTGCAGGGCCACCTCGGCGCCCGGCAGCGACCAGTCCGACGTCGACCCGGTCACGGCGTCGGTGTACAGGTCGAGGCCGACGCCCGGACCCCGAGGCTCGGCGCCGGGAGTCCGCGCGGCCTGCACCGCGTCCCGCAGCGCCCCGGCAGCGCCGGGATCCGCCTGGGCGGCCAGCCACAGGGCGACGGTCTCCCGCGCCTGCCCCGCGGCCGAGCAGGCGGCCTGGCCTTCCCACACCCCGTCCGGCCCGGCCTGCGCGGCCAGCACGGCGGACGGCAGCCCGGTGGCCCGCTGCGCCACGGCGAGGGCCAGGCCGAGACGGCCGCGGTCCGCGTCCGCGGTGCCCCGTGGCCACCGCGTCGTGACCAGCACCAGGCCGTCGCCGGATGCGTACTCGACGTCCCAGGCGGCCTCGATCAGCCCGCGAGGGTCGGCGACCTCGTCGTCGAACCAGCGCGAGAGCTCGTGGGCGGCGTCGGTCGGCGCGACCCGCTGGGCGACCGTGAGCGGTCCCACATCCACGCCCCGCTCGACCAGCGGACCGCGGACCACCGTGGTGAGGTCCACCCAGCCCTGCCGCCACCCCTCGTAGGACCCCAGCGCGCACACCGTCGCGCCGATCGGGTCGTCCACGCACTGCCCGGCGGCCGATGGCGCGCCCACGCGGTCCAGCAGGGCCGCCACCGCGG
Organism: Euzebya sp.; assembly: GCF_964222135.1. Classification (NCBI taxonomy): domain Bacteria; kingdom Bacillati; phylum Actinomycetota; class Nitriliruptoria; order Euzebyales; family Euzebyaceae; genus Euzebya; species Euzebya sp. The sequence continues at coordinate 15,482 of NZ_CAXQBR010000056.1, read as the reverse complement.
CGCTGTCGGGCGCGCGGACCTGGGCGGCCCCGGCGGCGCCCGCAACTGCCAGCGCGCTGACCGCTGCGACGACGCGGTGGGTGGTGACCCGGCTGGACAGGGCCGCGGCGGCGGCCAGCAGCCCGGTCGCACCGAGGAGACCTTGATGACCGTGTCCTGCACGGTCTCGTCGACAAGGCCGCGGTCGTCGCAGCGCTGCGACAGGCGCAGGACCAGCCACCGCGCGTGGCGGTCGTACAGCGCCGACAGGGCCGCGCGGTCGCCGTCGGCGATCGCGCGCAGCAGGTCCTCGTCGCGGGGCATGGGTCCTTCCGGGTCTGTGGTCTCATCATGCTGACGTGGGCGGGGGAGGGATCGGTTCACGAGGTGCGGCGGCTGCCACACGATGTCGGCGCGGGCCAGCGGGCATCTCCGCCATGGCGGGTGACCTTGACGGCGTCAGGCCCGGCCGGTGGACTCGGGCGATGGGGGACTCCGGACGAGTCGCACGCCTCCTCCGCCTCGTCGTCGCGGTGGTCGCCGCGATCGCGGTGGCCCCGCCGTCCCGACGGGCCGTGCGGGGCAGGGCGTGCAGTCACCGGGTTCGACGCAGTTGCGCTGGATCCAGACCCGGCCGGAACCGGTCGCGACCCTGGCGGTGCTCGGCTCAGGGGTGGCGACCACCGCGGGGATCCTCCACCCGGCCGACGGCTCGGTCCTCCTCGACGGGCCCCTGGCCTGCGTCGGCGACGGCCCGGCCGGGGTCGACGTGATCGGCAGGCGGGGCGCCGACGGGGAGGGGATCCTGTTCGAGGCGGTCGACGAGCGGACGGGCCAGCCGACCGGGTTGGTGATCGGTGGGGCAGCCGCGGGCACGGTCGGCCGGGCATCGGGTAGCTGCGGCATCCGTGGCGGTCAGGGCGACGTGGTGCTGGTCACCACGTCGTTCACGTCCTCCGACAGCCTGGTCCCACGACGGCAGGCCATCGCGTACCAGGTCGCTGACGGGGCCGCGACGCAGCTCCACGCCGCCACGATCGTGTCCTGCCCCCCCTCCGGGGCGGTGTACAGCGCTGAGGCACCCGCGATCTCCGGCGCGTACCTGGTGGGCGCCGGCTCGACATGCCCCGGCCGGGTCCTCCAGGCGCACGACCTGCGGACCGGCGGGCTGGTGGCCGAGCTGGACATCGGTCTCGGACGGGTGGTGGCCCTCGACGACGGCCCGCGCCCCGGTGACCAGTCGCTCGCCCAGGCGCTCGTCCACGACGGTGACGTGATCCAGCTCCACGCCCTCCACGTGCTCGGCGGGACGCCGCAGTGGATCGGCCAGTGGGCGCACGCGGGGACCCTCGTGGCGGTCGGCGAGGACGTGGCCGGGATCCGTCCGCCCGGATCGGACCTGGTCGCGCTGGTCGACCTCCGGACGATCGACGGGCAGGTCCGCGCGATGGCCGACCCCGGGGTCCCCCGGGACCGGGTCCGCCAGCACGTCGTCGACGACGCCGGGCGGCTGCTGACGGTCGCGGACGAGCCGGCGACCCTGACCGTGGTGGCGCCCGACGGCGCATCGTTGTGGACGGTCGACTTCTCGTCGGTGCTCGGCGGACCGGTCAGCGGCGTCCGGATCGATCACGTCGGTCTCGACGGGGCGGTGTACGTGTCGGGGCGCGTTGACCTCGGCGACGACCCGAGCTGGTTCGTCGCCCGGCTGGACGACGGTGGGCCCGTCGAGCCGCCGGGCGTGCTGCGCCTGCACGACCCCACCGACGCAGTGGACCTGGCCGTCGACGTGTGCCGTCGGGTCGCGCCCACCCCCGCATCCGCGGCGCGCGTCGTCATCGCCCGCGATGACGTGTTCGCCGATGCGCTGGCCGGGTCGGCGCTGGCGGGTCCCGACGGGTGCGTGCTGTTCCAGTCGGGCGGCGCGTCGCTCGACCGCCGGACCCTGTTCGAGGCCGTCCGCGTCCTGCCCGCGGGCGGCCGGGTGTACCTGCTGGGTGGGTCCGCCGCGATCGCGCACGAAGCGGAGGCGGATCTCGTCGACACCGGCTTCGACGTCGTGCGCCTCGCCGGGGACGAGCGGACCGCCACCGCGGCCGCGGTCGCCCGGGAGGTGACGGCGACGCGCGAGCCGACCGTCCCAGGCACCGCCTACCTCGCGACGGCCGAGGCCTTCCCCGATGCCGTGACGGCGGGGGCGCACGCCGCGGCTGCCGGGATCCCGCTGCTGCTGACCGCGCCCGACGCGCTGTCGCCGGCGACCGCGACGGTCCTGGAGGACCTCGGGATCACCCGGACGGTCGTGCTCGGCGGGGAGGCCGCCATCAGCGACGCCGTGCTCGCGCAGGTGCCCGGACCCGAGCGGGTGGCCGGCGACACGCGCTACGGCACCGCGGCGGCGATCGCGCGGGAGCTGTGGGCCCCGGACGACATCGAGGGCGCCCAGTTGGTCGCCGTCGATGCCGCCGGCTCGTGGCGCGCCGCCTCGGCCGCCGGACCGCTCGCCGCGGCGAGGGGCACCCCGCAGATCGGGGTCGCGGCAGCGACGGCGACACCGGACTCCCTCGTGGCGCTTGGGCGAGTTGGCGGACGGCGCGGAGCTGCCGCTGACGGTCGTGGGCGGATCGCGGGACGTCACGTCGGCGGTGGTCGGGCAGGCGGTCACCGCCACCCGTTGAGCGCACCGCCTATGATCGTCACATGACGATGACGGCGATATCTGGCGATGCCGACGTGGCAGTCGGTGCGGCGGCCAGCCTGTTTCGGAGCCTGGGCGATCCCACCCGGATCCGGGTGCTGCAGCTCCTGGCGGATGGCGAGCACCGGGTGGTCGACCTGACGCGCCAGCTCGGCCTCGCCCAGTCGACGGTCTCGGCGCACTGCGCCTGCCTGCGCGACTGCGGCCTGATCGCGTCCAGGCCCGAGGGCCGGGCGACGGTGTACTCGTTGGCGGTCGGTGCGGAGGTGCGCGCGGTGCTCGCCGCCGCGGAGGACCTGCTGGCCGCGACGGGTGCCGCGGTGGCGCTCTGCCTCACCTACGGGGAGGGGATGGGGACGTGACCGAGGTGCAGACCCGGCTCGACGGGCCGGCACGGCGGGCGGTCCGGCTCGAGCAGCTCACGATCGGCTACAACGTCGTCGAGGGGATCGTCGCCGTGGCAGCCGGGGTCGCGGCCAGCCTGGTGTCCCTCGTCGGCTTCGGGATCGACTCCGGCATCGAGGTGGCGGCCGCGGCGGTCGTCCTGCACCGCCTCCTGGCCGAGCTCCGCGGCGGGGACGTCGACGAGGCCAAGGAGCGACGCGCCCTCAGGTTCATCGCGCTGACGTTCTTCGCGCTGGCGACCTACGTGACCGTCGAGGGTGTGGTGCGGCTGCTCGGCGACGAGGCGCCGGACACCAGCGCGGTCGGCGTCGCCCTGACCGGCGCGTCGATCGTCGTGATGCCGTGGCTCGCGTGGGCGAAGGCCCGCGCCGGGCGGGCCATCGGGTCCCGCCTGGTGATCGCCGACGCCGCGGAGACCCGGCTCTGCGCCTGGCTGTCGGTGTCCACGTTCGCGGGGCTGGTGGCGTTCCAACTGTTCGGCTGGACCTGGGTCGACCCGGTCGCGGGGTTCGTCATCGCGGGCTTCGCGGTCAGCGAGGGGCGGGAGGCGTGGGAAGGCGAGATCGTGTGCGACGACGACCACGACTGACCCCGCCCAGCGGCCTGGCGCTGGGTGGCCTCCACAACACGCCACCCGTGGTGCCGCCGCCGAGGAGCATCCTCGCTCGGTCTGCCCGACGTGGTGTTGCGCTCGTCGCTGACTTCAGTGCCTCCTGCGTCGTGTACCGAAAGGGCGACGGCCCGCCCCGTAGATGGGGACGGACCGTCGTTGCCTTCGTTGCGCTTCACGAGGGGTCAGGGGTGACGCCTCACCTCACGTGTGAAGTGTCATGGAAGTGGCAGGACAGTGCCACCCTGACACATTGAGCAGTTGTGAACCGGGTCCCCCCCGGGGGACCCTTGTGGGGACTGAGGAACCCGGGGGCGCCGGCGATCGAGTGGTCGCGAGCGTCGAAGTACGGGGCCGGCTCTGAGCGAGATTCTCCACCACGCGCTCACAGCCCCTGCGAGGACCTCCGGCACTGGGCCGACGCTGAACTTGATGACTCCCACGCACCTCTCGGTCTGTCGCGAGTTCCGCTACGGTTCGCCCGTGAGCGTTCTCGCCTTTGCCGTAGCAGCCAACGGCATTGCTGCCGCGGCCGACAGCGTCTACCTGACTGTGGATGAGGGTCGTTGGGAGATGACCTCGACGAACCAGAAGCTGGTCATGGGACCCTCCCTCATGGCTGGTGCAGCGGGTCTGGCGCACTTCACAAACCGGAACGGTGGCCAGGTCTTCGTGCTGGACCTCCTGGAGCTGTCGGCCGGGGCGGCAACTCCAGCACAGGCGGCAACTCAGTTCGTGTCCTACTTCACAGACCTGCCGGTCGGTCTACCGACCCTCCCCGATGACGATCGCGTCATCACGGCTGTTTTCGCGACGTACGAACCGGGGGTCGGAACCATTGCCATCGCGTCTGTGTTCGCCAGCCGTTCTGCGACCGTTGAGGTCGAGACCGTGAGTGACCCCAACCAGCGGATTACGGTGCTGGCCGGCTGGCCTCCGTCCGACGCTCTGCAGCTCAGCTCGGCGCTTTCATCGCCGGAAACCCGCGCATGCGCCGCCGCGCTCGCCGTCTGCGAGATGGCTGACCACACCGAGATCAAGCCCGGCGTGTTCGGCGTCCGGGGTCCAGCGCAGGCCCGATGGTGGTCCGAAGTCGGCACGGGCCATCGAACGATCACCTGCCGTTGACCGACACCGGCGGTCCCCAACCCTGGCTAGAGCCGGCGACCAGGCCGTCGCCTTCGTCGAGTTGGACGCGACGCTAGTTGGCGGTTGCTGTGCGGCTTCTGAGATCGACCGACTGCCCTAGTTTCGGGCGAGCTGCTGCACGGCAACCCCTACGAATCCGTGGGGCGTGAGCCATTGATCATCAGCTACCCCCGGAGGCTGCCAGGTCGCTACTACGAAGGACTCCGGTAACTCCAGCTCAGTGTGGATGTCGACCATCTCGTCGTTGCTGCCACCTTGGATCACCCCGGTCCCTGCGAGCTCACCAACGACGCATCCTGCCACCGCTTCGGCAAGCTCCGGCCCCCCAGCCACCTGGACGGCGTCGATGATGCGACTGACTGCGGTCTTGACCGAGGCTCCGTACAGCACAACGTCCATCTGGACGGTCAACGCCCCGCCCACACAGAGCTTCGCGACTGCGAGCGCGTCATGACATGGCTCCTGAGGAGTTGCGGGGGGGACGCGGTCAAGCTCCGGCTTCCATGTGGACGTGCTGACCCGCAGCCGAGCCTGCTCCCTCGCGAACCCCACGATCACGCTGCTGTGCAGCACACAGCGAACAGCCAAGCTGTCCCCCCGATCAGGTCAGGCCAGCGAGCAGACGATCGGTGATCTCCGTCGCTGCTTCACGAGCCCGGCTGCTCGGTACGTACTGTGGGTCGTTCAAGACGTCCTCGTCGAGCGACACGTCAGACAGCGCTACGAGGCACCGGCGGTAGGCCGACGACTTGGACAGGTGAGCTGAGCGGACCTGTAGCAATGCATGGACGTGCCCCGCCAAGAACCGACGGTCGCGGCCCGCCATGTGGAACGGCAGCTGGCCGCTAGCGCACAGCTTGTACAGGGTCGGCCGAGAGATCGCGAGGAGGTCGGCGGCCTCTGTTGTCGTCAGGACGTGTTGACGGGTGAAGACCGCGGGCTGCTCTCCGCGCTCGTGGGCGTCGAGTACCGCGGCGACGAGCCGGACCGCCTCCGGGGAGCGAACGCTACGTGTTGTCCCGTCTACGGCGACGAGTTGGGCGTGCTCCCATGAACGGACCATCAGACAACCCCTTCAGATGTAGCAGGTGTAATCGAGTGTAGCGCTGAGCCGTTCGATGGCAAGCAGGTCGCGGAATCAGGTTGCCAGAGGCTGAGGATGCCGCCCGGGGCGGTCATGTGTGCTCGGGGGTGTCTGGAGTGATGTGGCGGAACTGGACGCCCGCGACAACCGCCTGGAGGCCTGCTGCACGACGCGCGGCCTTCGCAGGATGACGTCTGAGTCGACCCGGAGTTTCCGCTGGAGCAGCCCGCATATCTCCGCCCGCCGGGAGGGTCGCGACGCCACAGGTACCTCCGATGCGGCGGTCTACGTCGCACTGTCCTCCGCGAACGCGTCGCAGCCGGCACGCAAGATCGCTTCCCGCGGTGGCCTCGCGCACGCGACGCATCGCCGTTGAGGTTCCGGGTGGGTGGTGAACCAGGGCCATGTCGCTGTCGACTCGACCGTGCCCTCACACAGCAATGCGGCTGCAGGCGTGCCCGGCGGGGTGTGGGACCGTCTGCCTGACATGAGCCACCGTGATGCTGACCCCGACCTCGTCTCCGTCTTGGAGCTGCTCGACGCTGCGTTGCTGGAAGCCCGACAGGGGCCGGTTGGACACGGCGAGGTCGCAGGCACCGCACTCCAGCGCACTGTCAGCTTGCTGCTCGACGCGGATCCGGTGACCTGGCCGGGTGTTCCCGCTGCCCAAGCGGCACTGTTTGACGCGGTGCTGAGCAACGCCGAGGAGCCGTGGCGAGGATGGGTCACCGACGTCCTGGTGCGCAACGGCCGATCTGTTGAGGCAATCTTCGTCAAGGCGTCAGCGTCCGTAGCCTCCGGTCACATGGCGCACTTCCACGCCGACCCGGACGTCTACCGGTGGGTCGCGGTCCCAGACCTCCCCTATGCGCACAGTCCACGTGTCGCCCGCCACACCTTCGACCGGGCACTGCGCCGAAGTCAACACATCGAGTCGATCGAGCGGCTGCTCGGGGTCGCAGACCCAGACAGGACCCGACGTCGGGCAGGTCGGTGGTGGCAGCAGCGCCTTACGGCCGCCGACCTGGGTTCACATCCGCCTCTTGCCGACGCCCTGGAGTTCGTCCGCGAAGGACTGACCGTGGCACCGTTCAACGCGCACGCAGTGGAGCGGTACATCCGCAACGAGGTCCCTCCGCAGGTCCAGCGTACGGTTCGCGGCCTGCTCTTTGACCCCATCACCTGGTCGGAGTCCTCGCCGATCGTCAGCAACGGTCAGCACCGCATCGCGCAGGCCCGCCTCGACGGGATCGCCAGCTTGCCCGTGGTGGCGAACTGACCTTCCCTCCTGCTGTGCCATCCATGGACGTGTCACTGCCAGTCTCATCGTGACACTTCGTCCGTTTGTGACGCCAACCGCCTGCTGCTGCAGCCAGTCTCCGAACCGGAGCCGGTGCAATCATCGCCCGTAAGCGGAGCCGAGGCGCGCCGTCGTGGAGGGGTCAGGGAGTATGGCCGAACAGATCGCGGCGCCGCCGCAGTCGGTGGAGTCCAAGGCATCGAGGCGCTTGCGGACCTGCTGGAGCACGGTCCGCATCCGCTCCAGCTCTGACATCCGCTGCTCAATGTCGGCCAGGCGCTGATCGACCAGCTCGGCGGTGTGGCCGCACGGCGGCTGTCCGTCGTCGCGGATCGCCAGGATCTCGCGGATCTGGCGCAACGGCAGACCTGCAGCCTGTGCGGCGAGGATGAACGTGATGCGGTCGACCACGTCGTGGGGATAGTCGCGGTAGCCGCCAGCGGTGCGCGCAGGCGGATGCAGCAGGCCGTTGGCCTCCCAGAACCGCAGCGCCTTGGTGGTCACACCGGTTGTCTGCGCCACCATGCCGATCAACATCGCCTGACGCCTTCCGTTCGAACCTGACCCCTTGACCTTCCACCGTAGGGCAAGGCCTACGGTCGGTCGTCGATGACCCGAAACCGGAGCGACGCACATGGATTTGACCCTGCTGTACTTCGATGGCTGCCCGAACTGGCAGACGATGGCCGACCGGCTGGACACCCTCGCCGGTGAGCTGGATCTGGAGGTGAGTCGACAGACTGTGACGACGGCGGAGGAAGCCGAGGCCGTCGGGTTCCTCGGTTCACCGACGTTGATGGTCGACGGGCACGACCCGTTCGCCGAGGGTGGTGACCCCGCCGGGTTGAGCTGCCGCGTGTATGTCACACCTGACGGCCCCGCCGGTTCGCCGACGCTCGCCCAGCTGCGGGCCGTGCTCACCGCCGCTGGAGAGCGGTCGTGACGGCCTACGGCCTGGTCGTGATCGGCGCCGGCATGGCCGGCGTGAACGCGGCCAACAAGTGCGCTGCGGCCGGCTGGCGAGTCGCGATCGTCGATGAGCTGCCCTACGGCGGCACCTGCGCGCTGCGCGGATGCGACCCGAAGAAGATCCTCCGCCGAGGTGCCGAGATCATCGACAGCGCTCGCCTGCTGGCCGGCAAGGGCATCGATCCGCAGGGTCTGGCGATCAACTGGGCCGACCTGATGGGCCACAAGCACGGCTTCACCGAGCCCGTCCCCCAGCAGATGGAGGACGGCCTTGCCTCCAACGGCGTGGAGACTCTCCGTGGCCGCGCCACCTTCACCGGCCCCACCACCCTGGCCATCAACGGCGCCAGCTATGACACCCGGCATGTGCTGATCGCCACCGGTGCCCGCCCCCGCCCGCTGGACATCGTCGGTGCTGAGCACCTGATCGACTCCACCGCGTTCCTCGACCTGCCCCGGCTGCCCGGCAGGATCCTGTTCGTCGGTGGCGGGTTCGTGTCCTTCGAGTTCGCCCACATCGCCGCACGGGCCGGCAGCCGCCCCATGATCATCGACCGCGGCGCACGACCGCTCAAGGGCTTCGACCCCGACCTGGTCGACCTCCTCACCCGCCGCAGCCACCAGGCCGGCATCGAGATTCAGACCCACACCTCCCTGGTTGCCGTCGAGACGACCGGCGATGCCTACCGGGTGACGCTGGACACCGCTGGGCAGGAGCACACCATCGAGGTGGACCTTGTCGTGCACGGCGCCGGACGGGTCCCGTTGCTGGACGACCTCGACCTCGACGCAGCCGGTGTCGCATACGGGCCACAGGGAGTGCACGTCGGCGGGCATCTGCAGAGCACCACCAACCCGGCCGTCTACGCCGCCGGCGATGCCGCCGACACCCCTGGGATGCCGCTGACCCCAGTGGCGGTGTTCGAGGGCAAGGTCGCCGCCTCCAACATGCTGAAGGGCCAGACGACCGTCCCCGATTACGACGGCGTGCCCACCAGTGTCTTCACCATCCCCGAGTTGGTGCGTGTGGGTCCGCTGGAAGCCGACGCCCGCGACACCTACGGCGACGATCTGGACGTCCGCTACCGCGACACCAGCGGCTGGTACGCCAACTACCGCATCGGCGAGACCGCCGCCGCCACCAAGATCCTGATCAACACCGCCAGCGACACCATCATCGGCGCCCACATGCTGGGCCCCGAGTACGCCGAGGTCATCAACATCTTCGCCCTCGCCATCAAGCTGGGCCTCACCACCCGACAGCTCAAGTCCATGACCCCCGCCTACCCCACCGTCGGCTCCGACCTCGGCTCCATGCTGTGACGCAGCCGTCGAGCAGCCGATCGCGACACCGGCCTCTGCATGCCCTCGACGGGCAAGGCTCAGCGGGATGACCGAGGACGACGGCGGGACTGCTGGCGCTCGCAGGGGCCTGCGTGCCGTGCTGGTCCGGCCGGCCTACCGACGGTTGTGGACGGCGCAGACGGTGTCGCGGTGGGGCGACGTGTTCAACACCGTCGCGCTGGCCGTCCTGGTGTTCCAGCTGACGGGGTCCGGACTGGGCGTCACCGGCGTCGTGGTGGCCGAGATCATCCCCGTGCTGCTGCTGGCGCCACTGGCCGGCGCCGTCATCGACCGGCTCCCTGCCGTGAAGGTGATGATCGCTGCGGATGTGTGGCGGATGGCTCTGGCCCTGCTGCTGCCGTTCGTCGCCGGATCGGTCGTGACTGTCTACATGATCGCGTTCGGCCTGTCCGCCGGCGCGGTGTTCTTCAACCCGGCGTCACAGAGCGTCGTGCCGGCCATCTTGGAGGAGGACGAGCTCATCGCCGGCAACTCCGGGCTGTGGACCGCTGCGGTGGTCTCTCAGATCGTCCTGGCGCCCTTGGCCGGTGGGATGGTGGCCGTCCTCGGCGTGACCCCCGCGTTCCTGCTCAACGCCGCGACCTACGCCGTCTCGGCCGTCGTGCTCATCGGCCTAGTCGTGGCCGTCCCCGTGGCAGCGGAGGCCGCGGCGGACAAGCGCGGCTGGTGGCGACGTGCCGTCGAGGGGGTCGGGATCATCACCGGCACGCCGCTGCTGCGGCTGCTCGCGACGATCCAGCTGCTGGCGGCGCTGTCCGCCGGGGCGACCTCCGCCTTGCTGATCGTGCTGGCGACCGACCACCTCGGCGTCGGCCCGAAAGGGTTCGGGACGTTGCTGGCCGGCATCGGAGTGGGCGCTGCCCTCGGCCCGTTGCTGCTCACCCGAATCACCGACGATCCGCGTCGTCCGGCGTTCGTGTTCGGCCCGTTCGTGCTGCGCGGTGGCGTGGATCTCATCTTGGCGTCCGTGCAAGCCTTCCCCGCGGCGGTCGGTGCGCTGGGGGTCTACGGCCTGGGCACCTCCACCGGCATGGTGACGTTCAACTCGCTGCTGCAGGCCGAGACGACTCCGGCCACCCGGGGGCGGGTGTTCGCGAGCTTCGACGCCATATGGCAGCTGGGGCGCCTGATGTCCCTCGCCGTCGGCGGCGTCCTCACAGATGCCGTCGGCATTACGGCCGTCTACTACCTCGGCGGCGCGTTGCTGCTCGCGGCAGGGGCTGCGGGCTTCTCCCGGACCGGACACGTCGCTGATGCGCGCAGCTGAACCAACATGATCCCGTACTGACGCTGGTCGACACCGCCATCGACACCGGTCATCAGCGGCCACATGCTCGACCCCGAGTACACCGAGGTCATCAACATCTTCGCCCCCGCCATCAAGACCGGGCTCACCACCCGACAGCTCAAGTCCATGCCCGCCTACTCCACAGTCGGATCCGACTTCGGCTCCATGCTCTGAATGCCCGACGTCCACGAGCCGGCCAGCGAGAACACCAACGTCATCTGGTGCATGCGCCGCCTCGTGCGGCGGGGGGGTTCATGGGCTGCAGGCACAGATCGGCCGGAGACCCGGACCTACCTGCGAAGGGGTTCCTGGATACGGTGCATGGCGTGCCAACCACCCTGCGTCGTTCTGCTCCCGTCTTCGTCACCACCGACCTGAACCGGGCACTCGACCACTACCAACGCCTTGGATTCGCCGTGGAGGCCTACGACAACGGCGACCAGTACGGCTACGCCTGCCGAGACGGCATTGAGATCCACCTGGCGACGGTTGACAGCATCGACCACACGACCACCACATCTTGCGCCTACCTGTGGGTCGATGACGCTGCGGCTCTCCACGCGGAATGGACAGCCGCCGGGGTCGCGGGTCAGTTGCATGCCCCATCCGAGACCGACTACGGATTGGACGAGGGAGCGCACGTCGACCCCGATGGCAACCTGATCCGGTTCGGTTCGCCGCCGGTACCTCCGCGCGCTCTGCGGTGACGGAAGGCCCCGCTGCCGACTCTTGCTGGACGAGGCGTGGCGTGGCACGTAGGACGCCGTCACGTCGGCCTGCCCCGGCCACGTTCGCTCAACCAGGGCCGATCAAGAGGCTGAGAACGCGGGATCTGTCTCTCCGAGCGTCGCGCCACAGACGCGATTGTGACGCTGCCGCCGACCCGCGTGGATTTAGGGGTCATCAAGAGGATCTGTGGGTAGCCGGCTGACGTCCGGGCAGCGGTGGGCAGAGTCCGCCGAGGGCGAGCATGGCCATCGCGATCATCGCCTCGGGAGTGCGGAACCCGAACGCCCGACGGTGTAAGACACGAATCTTCGTGTTCGTGCTCTCCACCAGCGCATTGGAGAGCTTCAGCTTCCGGGCTGCCTCGATCTCGCGGCGGTGCCGCTTGATGGTCCTGCCGAGCTTGACGAACGCCTCGATGCGGCAGCGCTGCGCCCACGCCAGCCACTTGTCCAGCATCCGCTTGCCAGCCGGTCCGCGGGCTTTCAACGCCATCCGCAGTTCCTCCTTCAACAGGTAGGCCCGGTACAGCCGGGAGTTGATCCGCGCCACGTCGGCCAGCTTCGCGGCCTGCCGCTCGGTCAGGTCCTCGGGGTTCTTCCACAACGCGTAGCGAGCCCCCTTCAGGCCCCGGGCAAGGTCACGCATGCCGGCCCGGCGGGCGTCGTTCCAGACCTCGCGGCGGACCTCATCCAGGGCGTCGGTGGCCCAACTCACCACGTGAAAGACGTCCATCACCCTGGTGGCCTGCGGGGCACGTCGAGCGACCACGTTGGCGATCCAGGAGGCGGCGTCAGCGGTGACCACCTCGATGCGACCTGCACGTTCAGGTCCGAGCGCGTCGAAGAACGCCTCCACGGTCGCCTCGTTGCGACCCGCCGCAGCCCATACCAGCCGCCCTGAGTCGTGGTCGACCACCACGGTGAGGTAGCGCTGCCCCTTGCGGTAGTGCACCTCGTCGATGCCGATGCGGACCAGCCCATCCAGCGGGTCGTGATCGGCGAGCCGGTCGGCCATCACCCGGGTACAGATCGCCCCGACGGTCTCCCACGCGATCCGCATCAGCTGGGTTACCGCCGTCCTCGTGGCGGCCACGCTCAGCCAGACGACCTGGTCTTCGAAGGCGTGGGTGAACCATGACCCGTGCCGCGCCCAGGGCACCCACGCCACCCGCACGCCGTGCTTGGCGCAGTCGATCCGCGGCGCATCAGCGACCACGAACGCCTTGACCGTCCCGAGATCGAGCGTTCGCCACCGCCGTCGCCCCTCGCCCCGGTCATGGAACGGACACCGCCGGCGGCACTGCGGACAGCGGCCCATGTCGCGGCGTCGCGGCCGCACCCGAGCAACGATCGCGACCACCTCTCCGTCATCGTCGCGTTCCTCAGTGACCCCCTCGATCACAGTGTCGCTGCCGACAGCGAGCAGCCGCTTCCATATCCTCTTCGATGGCACGCCGCGTTGGCCTCCCAGGCGATCTGAGCTTCGAACACCCAGAACCCTAGGAACAGCGCGGCGTGCCGCCCTACATCAGCCTCCGCCCACCCACGGAACCTCTAGAAGCGCCGGATTTAGGTCGCCCCGTAGTTGCCCCTTGGCGGCTGCCTCCCCGCCTTGGTTGCGAACCTTCCAGTACACGTCGTAGGGCGCCGGGGTGTCGGTGCCGACCAATGTGAAGACGAGCTTCCGCTGCTTGGCTACCCGGCCGGCGCGCGCTCGAAGGAACCGCCGTTCCGCCCGGTTGCGCGGCTCTGCGATCTCACATCGGATCGTGACGTGGTAGCGCGTGTCGACAGGGAACTTCTCGTCGATGAAGACCTCGCCTGGCGCACGTTGCCGCTTCGGGGTGTGGCTGAGGCTGGCGGTTTCGGTCGAGGCCGCACGTGAAGCGGTGAGGGCACTGGGGAAGGCGGTGCCGAACACGTCCTGCCACTTCGTGATGCTGTCATCCCGTGTCTCGGCGTGGTACGCGTCGTGAACGAGTTCAGCGAAGGTGTGGAACGCGTTCTTGAACGCGCTCCACTGGGTCTCGGTCCACCGGTGGTCGAACGTCGTGGTAGGGCAGCTCGGGTCGGTGATGGACGGCTTTGTCCACTGCTGTTGGAGCCACGCGTCGAGGTCCTCGGTCAAGTGGAGGAGGGTCGTGGGGACGTCCTTGTAGTAGTCGGCGTCGTAGGTTCGCCAGTTGTCCACGACGTTGCCGACCATGGTCGTCAGGAGGATGGACTTGACCTTGAAGGCGCCGTGGTGATCGCGGGCGTACTTCAGGAGCCGGATGACCTTGCGGAGGTTGCCACCGGTCAGGGTGTCCTTCTCTTGGATCCAGTCGGTGAACCCGATCGGGTTGGTGTCTTCGAACTGGTTGATCGATCGGTTGACGATGACCTCGCGTCCGGACTGCAGCACGACGTAGGTGACGATGTCGATGTGACAGTCGTTGGCGTAGGTGACGCGCACACAGCGGTCCTTCTTCGTGCTCATCTCGCCGTACGTGCTGTGGGTGGACAAGGCGGTCCAGACAGCGTTTGCGTAAGTCCGGGGGTTGTCGTTCCAGTCGAGGTCTTCGGTGAGCTGGACCAGGAAGTCGGCGTCGAACTCAAGGTCGGCAGCCGGTCGGATGATGGTTCGGTGTGCCCATGATCCCTGTGGGACGGTGTCGAGGACGCGGCCGTCCAACGCCCCTGCTTCCTTGAGGGCGTTGGTGATGCGGTCGACTCTGGTGTCCAGGTCGTTGAGGCGTGTCTGGTTGAGGTTGACCGCGTCCCGGAGGAACTGGTTGAAGTACTGGATCAGCTTCATCGGGGGTTGACCTCCATGGCGGCCACGTACTCGTGGTTCACGCGGTCGTAGATCGTCATCGTGGGGTGGACGTCCGGGTTGAAGGCACGTCCGAGCACGACCGCGACGGACAGGGGCATGGCTGGGAACACGTGGAGTCGGCGTACGTGCTTGTGGGTCTCCTCGAACGCTCCGATGAGTTGTCCGCACGTCTGCATGAAGGCCTGCAGCACGCGAGGCCCACTGACCACGTCGTTGAACGGCGTGCTGTCGACGGTGATGTTGAAGGCCGGTAGGTGTTGGACTGCTGCCGGCAGTTCGCCAGGGTGAATCGTGCCGCTGATGCTCAGGACCAGGACGGCCTCGACGGTGTCGTGCTGCGCGGTTGGGATGTCGAGTTCGAAACCCACCTCAGCGTCGCTATCGGGCCAGGTCCAGGTCTCGGTCTGGCGGTGCCGCTGGTAGACGTCGGTCGCGACGGTGTCGTCGAGTTTGGCACCCAGGTAGACAAGGAGTGGAAGGCGGGCGATGGCGAAGACGCTCAGGTGGCCGATCTCCTCGGTCGCGATGGCTTCGGCGACCTTGCCGTCCATCACCTCGTCGATCTTCTTGGTCGCGACTCGGTAGTAGTCGGGCCCCCCTGCCTTCTCACCGGGAAGGCCACGAAGGTCGATCTCGATGGTGTTGCGCGTCGACGCAGGGAAGTGCGGGAACTTGCCGGCGCCGTGCATGACGGCGTCTGCTACCTCCCCCCGGGTCAGCTTGGTCGACTGACCACGGAGCCCGTCGATCATGCGGATCGCGGCCGTCCTGTCTGTGGCGCCCATCTCCGTCTGCAGGTGCACACGGTCCTCGTGCCTCTGCTTGCGCATCCTGAGGAAGTCGATGGTGAAGGCGTCGCGGGACCCCTTCTTGTCGAGCTCATCGTGCTCGTCGTCACAGACCAACATCAGGTTGTCGGCCTGGTCGCGCTCCTCCTCGTTGAGGTCGTCATCAAGTCCCCGTGTCGGCGGACATGAGAACCTCCCCACTGGCGGACATCAGATGTCCCCACCGGTGGCCACGAGAAGGTCCCCACGGGCGGCCACCAGTTCTCCCCATCCCCTGATCGATGCCCGCCGCCGGGTCATG
>NZ_CAXQBR010000055.1 GCF_964222135.1 Euzebya sp. | reverse complement strand
GGGGGCGGGCCGCGGCGGGGGGGGGGGGGCGGGGGGCGGGGGGCGGGGGTGCGGTGGCGTGCGCCGGCACCGGGATGGTGCTCGGGACCTGCGCGACCGGTTCCGGGCCGGTGCGACCGCTGCACGCCGCCGCCAGCCCCGCGAGCGCCAGCACCAGGCCGGCGACCAGCAGCCGGCGACGGGGGCCCGCGCATCCGTCCATCCCGCGACCGTACCGACCCGCTCGTGACACCGCCGGGGAGGGGGAGGGAAACCCCGTGCACCGGTGCCTGTGGTGCGGTCGTGCGCAGGCCTGGACGTCCCCCTCACCCCGACGTGCTCACCCCCTCGGAGTGGCAGGTCCTCGACGCGGCCCGCCACGGGATGAGCCGACGCCAGATCGCCCGCCGGCGCGGACGTCACCGCCGCCCACGCCCACCTGGTCTCCCGGGGCGCGGAGTCGGTCGGCGTCCCGCACCGGGTCCACACCCACGCCGACGGCACGGCCGACTGATCCGGACGATCGGACCACGGATCGACTCCGCGACGGGCGGCACGGATCGGCTCCGGACCACAGATCGACTCCATGACCGGTGTGCGCGACCGGCGTCGTGCACATCCGTGGAGGTAGGTGCAGGTCAGGCGCGTCCTGGGCCACGGCCCGGAGTCGATCGGTGGCATCCCGGAGTCGATCCGTGGAGGGGGGAGCGCGAGACCGTCCCAGCCGGAGTCCATCCGTGGGGATCCCGGAGTCGATCCGTGGGGGTGGGCGTGGCGGGGGGTGAGCGCACCGTCCGGGCGCACACCGGGAGTGGCCGCGCGATTGGCCGCCCGCGCGGTCGTACGGTGACGCGCATGAGCTCGGCCGCGGTGGCATCCGCCGTCCCACCCCTCCCCCTCTGGCGCACCTCCCCCGCCAGGGTGGCGCGGCTCGTGGTCGGGCTCTGGGTCTTCGGCACGGGGGATGCGCTGCTGGTGGCCTCCCAGCTCGGGAACTCCCCGTGGACGGTGTTCGCCGAGGGGTTGTCGCTGCACACCCCGCTGACCATCGGCGCCTCCACGATCGTGATCAGCCTGGCGATCTTCGCGATCTGGGTGCCCCTCCGCGTGAGACCCGGCCTGGGGACGGTCCTGAACGTGATCGTGATCGGCATCGCGATCGACGTGACGCTCCTGCTGGTGGACACGCCCGGGTCGCTCATCGCGAGGGGCCTGCTGCTCGGCGGCGGGATCGCGCTCATCGGCGCAGGCAGCGGGCTCTACCTCGGCACCGCCCACGGCCCCGGTCCGCGGGACGGGTTGATGACCGGCCTCCACCGCGCGACCGGCCGTCCCGTCTCCCTCGTCCGGGGAGCGATCGAGGTGACGGCGCTGACCATCGGCTGGCTGCTGGGCGGCACCCTCGGCATCGGGACGGTCACCTTCGCGCTCCTGATCGGCCCGGCGGTGCAGCTCGGCCTGGCCGCCGACGCCCGCTGGCGCGCGGCCGCATCCCGTCGGCAGGAGCCGCTCAGCGCCCCGACGCGCTGAAGTGCTGGTAGTCGTCGGCTGAGGAGAAGTCCGCCCCCCACCCCCACCCGATGGCGGCGAAGGCGTCGACGACCGGTCCGGGCCGGACGATCATGCCCGGCCGGACGTCGGTGCGGTCGACGTACCCCGCGCCCGCGGGGGGGTCGACGGACCCACCGCGCACGTACGGGTTCTGCACCGGGTTCAGATCCACCGCGGTCCCGTAGGCGTGCTCGGACCACCGGCTGGTCCCGCCGACGAAGCGGCAGTTGAACGCCGAGGTGTTGTTGGCCGCCATGGACGCGTCGTCGTCACCGCCGTGCTCCCGGACCGGGCGGACCGACGCGAGCGGGAAGCGCGCGTCGAACAGGGCGGCCATGACACCGCGGACGTCCTCGGCGACGTCGGCGTGGACGACCAGCTGCCCGTCGCGGCGGACGTCCCCGTCGAACGTCCAGTGGTCCACCTCGACCACGCGGAGGGCGTCCAGTCCGACCGGGCACCCGTCGCGCCAGCTCACGCCGGTCATCGCGGCGCGCTCCTCTGCCGTCAGCCCCCGCACGCCGCCGTCGAACCCGGGCGGCGGCACCCCGGCCAGCGCCGCGGCGACCTGCTCGTCGACGAACGTCCCGACCGCCACGGTGCCGCCGGCGACGACCGCCCGGGCGTAGCCGCCGGAGCGGAGGTGGCCCTCCACGGCGGATGGCAGCTCGTCGTGGGTCGTGACCACGAGCGTGGCGCCACGACGCGCGGCCCACGGCACGAACGCGAGCGCATCGGCGTGGTCCTGACCCGAGGCGACGACGACGGTCCCACCACCCGAGGACCCGGCCGCCACGACGGCGGTGTCGTAGCGCGTGGGCCCCGCGAGGCGGTCGACGGCCGGCCCCTCCGCCTCGATGGCCGCGACCACGTCGTCGGAGACCGCGGCCGGACCGCCGAGCACGACGACCTCCTCGGGATCGAGGGTCCGGATGGCCTCGGCGGCCTCGGGTGCGAGCACATCGCCCGGCGTCAGCAGCAGTCGCGCAGGCGCCAGGGCCGCCCCGGCGAGCGCGTCGGCGAAGGGCGCCTCGGCGGCGACGACCACGGGGGCCCCAGCCGGGCCCGGCTCGAGGCCGAGCGCCTCCGCTGCCAGCGCGGCCGGTGAGCCGGCCCGGACGTGGGTGACCGCCGCCTCGGAGGACGGGAGGGCGACGTCGCCCACGACGACCACGCGCTCGGGTGCCAGGCGGTCCACCGCCTGCTGGGTGGCCGGCGGGACCTGTGCGGCTGACACCAGCACCGGGGCGTCCAGCCTGGCCGCGAGGTGCGCGCCCACCAGGGCGACCACGTGGTCCCAGCCGTCGACCAGCACCACCGTCGACGCGTGGTCCCACCCGTCGGCGGCCACGGCAGCCGCGGTCCCCGCGCGGTCGTCCCCGGCGATGCGCCGGACCGCAGGGTCCTGCGCCGCACCGGTCGGTGCCCACGCGATGACGAGGACGAGGGCCACCAGGGTGGCCAGCAGGCGGTGTGGCGGGACGGTGACCACCTCCGACGGTCGGGCGCGGACTCCGGAGCCTACCCACCCCTCAGCGACTGACTGCCTCCGTCAACGGCGCTGAGCGGGGACGGGGATGGTGACCAGGTCCCGGGCGGCCACGACGTCGGGGTGGTGGGCCCGCGCCTGCTCGGCGAAGACCTCCTCGTCGGCGTACCGCTGGGAGAAGTGGGTGACGACCAGCCGCCGCACACCGGCGGCCGCCGCCTGCGCCCCGGCAGCGTCGGCGGTGAGGTGGCCGTGCCGCTCGGCCAGCGCCTCGTCACCGCGCAGGAACGTCGCCTCCACGACAGCCAGGTCCACGTCGCGCAGCAACCGGCCGATCGCCGCGCACTCCCGGGTGTCCATCACGAGCGCGGCCGCCTGGCCGGGCCGCGGGTGGCTCACGTCCTCGACGCGGACGGTGCGACCGTCGACGTCCACCACCCCGTCCCGCTCGAGCACCCCGACGATCGGCCCCTCCAGCCCCTCGGCCGCCAGCCGGTGGGGGTCCATCGCCCGGCGGTCCGGCTCCTGCAGGCGGTACCCCAGGGTCGGGACCCGGTGGTCGAGCGGCTCTGCGACGAGCACCCGCCCCTCCCCCAGCGGCACGGTCGACCGCCGATCGGTGGGCAGGGGAACCCGGTGGACGTCGATGGGGCTGTCGTAGAGCCCCACGCCGAGCAGCCGGTCGAGGTGCGGACCCGCCTCCGCGGGGTGGATGAGCGGGATCGGGTCGCGGCGCTGGTCGAGGGCCATGCGCTGGAGCACGCCGGGGAGGCCGAGCACGTGGTCGCCGTGGTGGTGGGTGACCGCGATGTGGGAGATCTGGGAGGTCCGGACGCCCGCCAGCAGCATCTGGCGCTGGGTGCCCTCACCGGGGTCGACGAGGAGGCCGAGCTCGTCCCAGCGCAGCAGGTACCCGTTGTGGTTGCGGGTGCGGGTCGGGGCCTGGCTGGCGGTCCCGAGGACGACGAGCTCACGCGGCACCCGGTCAGGCTATCGGGGGTCAGACGGCATCCACGTCGGGGTACTGCTCGGCCCACCGGCGACGGGCCGCCAGCGCGGCCGGTGGGACGTCGGCGGGACGCCACGTCGCGACGGGCTGGAACTCCCAGCCGAAGCCTGGTCGCCGGTCGAGCCGGCCGCTCGGGCCGGGCGTCCGGCACTCCGCGCAGCGCCTCGGGGGGTCGAGGTCGACCGCGTCGCGCGTGCGGGCCCGCAGGACGCGTCCGCACCTGCGGCAGGACCCCACGACCGGGCCGCGCCCGGCGAGGGCGCGGAGCGCGTCATCGGACCCGACCGCCATCCGCAGCGCGGTCGTGGGGACCTCCGGCATCCGCCAGTAGGCGTGGCGGATGACCGCGCGCTGCTCGACGACGTCGAGGCCGTCCAGGGACCGGCGGATCAGCGCAGCGGTGTCCGCGTCGTCGGCGGCGGTGTGGGCGAGGTGGAGGTGCAGCCCGCGGATGGCGCGTGTGAGGTCCATGGGCGGACGGTAGATCCGATCCGGGCGGCGAGGTCGCACGGGATCGCCAGAGGTGTGGATGACGCCCCGCCGATGCACCGCGAGATTGCGCGACGCCCCGCGCTCTAGCCTCCCGCGGGTCCCTGACCGCGACCCGAGGTGCACTGGTGGAGATCCCCGGCTTCACGGACCTGACCGAGATCGGGCGCGGCGGGTTCGGGACGGTCTACCGGGCGCCGCAGCCCGGCTTCGGCCGTGACGTCGCCATCAAGGTGCTCGACGTCACGGCGGCGCGGCTGGACGACCGGGCCCGACGGCGTTTCGAGAACGAGACCGAGACCACCGGGCGGCTGTCGGGCCACCCCCACATCGTCACCCTCCACCACGCCGGGTTCACCCCCGAAGGGCGGCCGTACCTGGTCATGGCGCACCTGCCGGGCGGGTCGCTCGGCCAGCGGCTGGCGCCGGGGGCCGCTCTGCTGGCAGGAGGCGGTCGAGGTCACCATCGCGGTGTGCGGTGCGCTCGCGACGGCGCACGAGGCCGGCATCGCCCACCGCGAGACCGACGGCGACCGAGGCCGCACCGGCGCTCCCACCACTGACGACCGCGCCCCCCGTGACGCCCCCAGCGACTCCCCCGCCCGCCACGGAGCCACCGAGCACGCCACCCCCGCCCACCCCGCCACCGGCGACCGGCGTCGTGGTCGACGTGGCCTCCGCGCACCCGGACGCGGACGCCCTCGCCGCGGTCCTCGTCCAGTGGGCCGACGGCATCAACGCCGGCGACTACGAGCACGCGTTCGCGACCTACACCCCGGCCCTCAGGACCCCGCCTTCGGGCCGGACGGGCAGGCATGCTCGTCCTGGCGGCTCCTGTGGACCGCGGTGGCAGGCGTCGACGGGACGTGGCGGATCGACGACGCCGACACCGTCGACGGATCCCCCACCTCCTGCTGAGGGAACCGCCTGGCGGACCGGCGCACGACCCATCTGAGACCGCGTCCGCGACGAACACGGGGTGCTGATGGACTCCTCCCCCACCACCCCCTCCCGACCGCTCGCCGCCGTCGCCGGCCTGCTGGCCACCCTGGCCGCGCTCGCCGTGGGCGAGCTCGCCGCCGGGCTGATCGCGTCGTGGTACTCACCGGTCCAGGCGGTCGGCGACACCGTCATCGTCTACACGCCCCAACCGGTCAAGCAGTTCGCCATCGACGTGTTCGGGACGGGCGACAAGATCGCCCTCATCGCCGGCACGCTGATCATCACCGGGCTGTACGGCGTCGCGATGGGCCTCCTCGGCCGGCGACGCCTGCGCCTGGCCTGGGTCGGCGTGGGGATCTTCGGAGCGATCGCGATCGCCTGCTCGATCCACCAGTCCGACGTGCCGGCCAGCGCGCCGAGCCTGCTGACCATCGCCGTCGGCATCCCGGTCCTGACAGCGCTGCTGCGCCGCGCACCCGCCGGGGCCTCGACGCCGGCCGACGCCGTGGAGGCGGGCGGGGACCGGCGGGCGTTCCTCGCCATGTCCGGCGGGGTCGTCGCCGCCTCCGCCGCCGCGGTCGCGACGGGGCGCGTCCTGACCGGCCGGCGAGCCGCGTCGGTCGCCGACACCCGTCGCGACATCGCCGAGCAGATCAGCGGGGCCGGCTCGGGGCCACCGGTGGGTTCCGCCACGGAGCGCGCCCTCGGGCAGGTCGCCGATCCGCTGCCGCCGCTGCCGGACGGCGTCGACTGGGAGATCGAGGGGCTCGCGGACTTCCAGACGACCGATGCGGACTTCTACCGGATCGACACCGCGCTGGCGGTGCCCCAGATCGACCCGACGACGTGGTCGCTGCGGATCCACGGCATGGTCGACACCGAGCTCGAGATGGGCTACGAGGACCTGCTGCGCCGCGACGACCTCATCGAGGCCGACATCACCATGACCTGCGTCTCCAACGAGGTCGGCGGGGACCTCGTGAGCTCGGGGCGGTGGACCGGCGTGCCGCTCGCCAACCTGCTCGCCGAGGCCGGCGTCCAGGACGGCGCCACCCAGCTGGTCGGTCGGGACGGCGACGGCTTCACCACGGGCTTCCCGACCGAGGTGCTCGACGACGGACGTCCCGCGATGCTGGCGCTGCTGCTGAACGGCGAGCCGCTCTCACCGGAGCGGGGCTTCCCCGCCCGCACGGTCGTCCCCGGGCTCTACGGGTACGTCTCCGCCACCAAGTGGATCACCGAGATCGAGCTGACCACCTTCGAGGAGTTCGACCAGTACTGGGTCGAGCGGGGCTGGGCCGAGCGGGCGCCGATCAAGACCCAGTCGCGCATCGACGTGCCGGGACCGCTCGAGCAGGTCCCCGCCGGCGAGGTCGTCGTGGCCGGCGTCGCGTGGGCGCAGACCCGCGGCATCCAGGCCGTGGAGATCCGCGTCGACGACGGCGACTGGCAGCAGGCCGAGCTCGCCGAGCAGCTCGACGAGATCACCTGGCGGCAGTGGCGCTACCGCTGGCAGGCCGAGCCGGGCAGCCACCGGCTGACCGTCCGCGCGACCGACGGGACCGGCGAGGTGCAGACCGAGGAGCGCGCCCAGCCCTTCCCGGACGGGGCGAGCGGCTGGATGACGCTGCTGGTCACCGTGACCGAGGTGTGAGCGGCCACGGCGCCGGCTCAGCTGAAGCGGACCTGGCCCACGCCGTAGTCCTCGGTCGGGACGCCCTGGGCATCGACGTCGAACTTGCCGTTGCCGTCGCCCGCCACGACCACGACGGTGGCGCAGTCGGCGGACTCGGCCGCCACACGGATGTCGATCTGGCCGTCGACCGCCTGCACCCCGCCGACCGCGGTGCGTGCCTCGATCGTCTGGCCGTTGATGGCGGTGATCAGCATGGCACCGGTGTCGCTCGACCCCGTGCCGGCGGTGAAGCCGTCAGCCCCGCCATCGCCGTCGGCGTCGGTGAAGGTGTCCGGACCTGACCCGAGCACGTCGGTGGAGCTGCACGGGAACAGGATCACGTCGAGCCCGCGGGTGATCGGCGCACCGTCGAACCGCCCGTCGACGGTCAGGTCCGCGGTCTGGCCTGCGGCCGCGTCGATCCGCTGCTGGGGCTCGACCCGGTACACCTGGGTCGGGTTGAGGCCGTCGTCGGGGTCCTCACCGCCCGTGCCGTCGTCGACGGGGTGGTCGCCGAAGCGGATCTCGCTGGCGCCGTAGGGCACGGTCGGGCGCCCGGCGTCGTCGACGGGCAGGCCGTCCGGCTGGGTCGGGAAGACCAGGAGGGTCGCGCAGTCGTCGGCGTAGGCGGACACCTGGACGCCGAGGCGACCGTCCTCGGGCGCGAGCCCGCTGACGGCGGTGTCGTCGTCGACGTCGACGTTGTTCGCGCCGGTGATCAGCGCGGGGCCGACGACGTCGTCGCCCTCCGAGGCGCTCGACGATCCGTACGCGTCGGCCATGCCGTCGCCGTCGGCGTCGGTGAGGACCGCCGACCCGTCGGCGTCGACCTCCACGGCCTCGCAGGCGAACATCACCGCG
This sequence comes from Euzebya sp., assembly GCF_964222135.1. Taxonomy (NCBI): domain Bacteria; kingdom Bacillati; phylum Actinomycetota; class Nitriliruptoria; order Euzebyales; family Euzebyaceae; genus Euzebya; species Euzebya sp. The sequence goes on along the minus strand of NZ_CAXQBR010000055.1, from coordinate 46,189 downwards.
TCGAGGGAGGTGGCGCCGTCGAGCTCCGTGGCCGCGACGGTGTCCACGAACCCGGTGCCGTAGATGGGCTTGAACGGGTTGTCGCCGACGAAGGACCGCGGCTGGCCCTCCCGCTGCTCGGCGGTCATGGCGTAGTCCGGGACGGCGTCGTCGACGGGATCGCCGCCCGTGCCGGACCCGCCGCAGGACTCAGCCGCCCCCTCGGCCTCGGCCAGGACGGCGGTGCTGACGGCGGCCTCGCCGCCGACGGCCTGCACGACCTCGATGTCCGCGCACCGAGCGGCGAGGAAGGCGCGGGTGCCCGGGCTCAGGATCTCCGGGGTCGTGGCGAGCACGAGGGCCCGCCCGGCGCGACCGGCCAGCTGGCCGGCGGTCAGCGCGTCGGGGAAGTCGTCACCCCGCGCGAGCATCACGGAGTGCCGGGTGAACCCCTCCACGTTCGCGGTGGTCCAGGCGGCGACCCGCTCGGCGGTCTGGGTGCGGTCCTGCCCGCCGAGGCGGACCACGGTGATGCCGTCGGCCTCGAGCTCCGCCTGCACCGCCGCGCCGATCGCCGCCTCGCCGCCGAGGACGACCACCTGCTCGACGGCCTGCTCGGCGAGGAACGCCCGCGTCTCGTCGCGCAGGTCGCCCGTCTCGGCGTACAGCACGGGGATGGGGCCGGCGAACGCCGCGGGGCTGCCGGCCAGGGCGTCGGGGAAGTCCTCGCCGTCGGCGAGCATCACGGTCCGGCGCCCGTCGACGACCGGCAGGTCGGCGACCTGGGCGGTCGCGGCCGACACCAGGGCGGCGGTGTCGTACTGGGTCTCACCGGCGATGCGGCGCACCTCGTAGCGCTCGGCCAGCTGCGCCTCGACCGCGGCCGACACCCCGAGCTCCCCGCCGACGATCGTCACGCCCTGCACACCGAGCCCCTCGAGGGCGCTCGCGGTCTCGTCGGGGACCCGGTCGAGCTCCACCAGGAGCATCGCCGCACCGCTGGCACCGGCGAGGGACGTGGCGGTCAGCGCGTCCTGGGCGGCGGCCGCGGTGGTCACGACGGCCTGCTCGGTCCCCTGGGGGAACGCCTGGTCGGCGATGGCGGCCGCGGTGGCGAAGCGGTTCGGGCCCTCCACCCTCGCCGGCGTGACGTCGTCGACGGCGGCGGCGGGCGGGGCCATCACGGCCCAGGCGAGGACGACCGCCACGAGGGCGGCGAGGGGCATCAGGCGATCGGTTGTGGTCTGGCTCACGGGGACAGTCCTTGCCGGTCTGACGTCGGGGAAACGCCGACCGTATCGCCGTCACGGCGCTGCCGCGGTCGGCCGGTCAGCGGCCACCCAGGCGCCCGGCGGCGTCCACCCAGGGGCAGTGGCGGCACCCGAGCCCGCAGCAGCGCCCGCGCCGCCAGTGGTGCAGGGCGGTGAAGCACAGCAGCCCGCTGACGGGGTCGACATAGCCCTCGGCGCCGTCGGCGACCGCCGCCCGGTGGACCGCGAGGACCTGATCAGCCGCGACTGCGGGCACGCGCTCCGGGTGGGGGTCGACGAGCGCATCGGGCAGCGGACGACCGGCGCGCGCCAGCTCCTCGAGGTCGTCGTGGCCCATGGCGCCAGAGGGTAGGCGGTCGTGCCCCGCTCAGGCGACGGCCGCGCCGTCGTCTGACAGGTCGGGCACGCACCGGGTCAGCGGCGCGGTCGGCGTCGTCCGCAGCGCCACGTCCCCCGACAGCGCGGCGAGCTCGAGGTCCGTCGCCGACCAGGTGGTGTCCGGTCCGTCGTGCGACGCGACCGCCCGGACCACCCGCAGGGCCTGGAGCAGCCGGGCCGTGGCCACCTCGTCGACGACCCCGGCGGAGAGGTGCAGTCCCTCCGGACCCGGCACCACCACGGCGAGCTCGCCGACCGGCACCAGGACGGGCGGGACGACGAGGACGCGCTGGCCGGACCGGCCGGTGACCACCGGCGCCATCCCCCGTCCCGCCGCCCCGCTGACCGGCACCTCCGCCCACCCCGCGAGAGGCGACAGCGCGGTCGCCAGATCCGCGTCGACGGGCCACAACCCGCCCGCCCGGCCGCGCGTGCGCGCGTCGTCGACGGCATCGTCGACGGCGATGGTGAAGGCGCGACCGTGCACCGTGGCGGCCAGGTCGAGCCAGCGGCCGTCGGGCAGCCGCCGCACCAGCGGGTCGGCGTCGAGGGCCGCCACCAGCCACCTGGCGTCCGGCAGCGATCGGCCCCAGTCGGTGCGCAGCTCGGCCGCGAGGCCCTCGAGGGTGACCGCACCCGTCCGGCGGAGCGCGGCCCGGGCGTCACGTCGCACCCGGTCGAGCGTCGCGGGTGTGGGATCGGTGTCAGCCATCACCGGACATGCAACACCGCCGACCGCGGGAGCCGGCGGTGTTGTCCACAGGGCGACCCCGGTGGCAGCAGCTCAGTCCCAGTCGGGCGCGAACGGCGGGTCGATCACGCGCTCGGACTTCGGGAGGGCGTCGATGGCCGCGGTGTCCTCCGGTTCGAGGGGTGGCATGTCGAGGGCGGCGAGGTTGTCGCGCAGGTGGTCCTCGCTGCTGCCCTTCGGGATCACGACGACGTCGTCCTGGTCGAGCAGCCAGCGCAGGGCGATCTGCGCAGGGCTGGCGCTGCGCGCACCAGCGATGTTGACGATCACCGGGTGGCTGAGCAGCTCGCCGCGGGCGAGGGGCGAGTAGGCGGTCAGCACCCCCTCGATCGCGCGGACCGCCTCGAGGACGGGACGCTGGTCGAGCAGGGCGTGGTACTCCACCTGGTCGGTGAGGATGTCGGTCACCGACTGGGCGCGCTTGACCTGGTCGGCGGTGAAGTTGCTCACGCCCACGTGACGGGTCAGCCCGCGGTCCCGCAGCCCAGCCATGGCCTCGAGCGTGGCCTCCAGGCGGTCGGGCTCCACGGGCCAGTGGATGAGCAGCAGGTCCACGTGGTCGAGCGCGAGGTCCCGCAGCGACCCCTCGGTGGACGACACGACGTCGTCCGGCGCGTGGTTGCCGTTGGCGAGCTTGGTCGTGACCCACAGCTCGTCGCGGTCGATGCCGCTCGCGGCGATGCCGCGGCCCACCTCCGTCTCGTTGCCGTACATCTGGGCGGTGTCGATGTGGCGGTAGCCGAGGCCGATCGCGGTCTCGACCGCGGGGGCGGCACGGTCGCCGGTCAGCTCCCAGGTGCCCATCCCGAGCCGTGGCATGGTGGTCATCGCAGTCATGTGGAGACCCTCTCCGGCCGGGTGGACCGCGACACGTGGACCGCCCTCCACCGGAGGACCCGTCGACCAGGCCACCGTGGAGGACCGTCGCCGATGCCCCGCCTCGCCCCCGGCCCCCGGGCCAACCCGCTCATCGGCCACCTGCCGCTCGCGACCTCGTCCCACATCGCCGGGGAGTGGCAGCGCCTCCACCTCGACTGGGGTGACACCTTCAGCCTCCGGTTCGGCCCGCCGCTGATCGGCCGACGGCTGACGGTGACGCGGACGCCCGAGGCGATCGGGCAGATCCTCGGCGCGCGCTCGCCCTTCACCAAGACCGGGCACCCGTTCTTCGAGGCCTTCCGGGACGTGCTGGGCACGGGGCTGTTCAGCGCCTACGGCGAGGACTGGCGGTTCCAGCGCCGTGTGCTGTCCCCGCTGTTCACGGCGAAGCAGTCAGCCGCCTACGCCCCGCTCGTCCGCAGGCGGGCCGAGGAGGCGGTGGCGCGCTGGATCGCCGCCGAGCGACCCCTGTCGCTGCGCAGCGAGGTGCTCCGGCTGACCCTCGTCATCGTCACCGACCTGCTGTTCGGCGCCGGTCGCGACGACCTGGCGGACCGCCTCGAGCGGCACTTCCAGACCGTCTCGGCCTACATCATCGAACGCGCCTTCGGCCCGCTGGTGCTGCCGCGGCGGACGCCCCTGCCCCACATCCGCCGCCAGGAGCGGGCGGTCCGCGAGGTCTACGCGCTGGTCGACGAGGTGCTGGCCGGCGCGACCGCGGACGAGGACTCCTTCATCGGCCGGCTGCGGCTGGCAGAGGACCCCGACACCGGGCGGCGGGTCACCGACGCCGAGATCCGCGACCAGGTCCTCGTGTTCGTCGCCGCGGGCCACGACACGACGGCGACCGCCCTGACGATGGCCCTGCAGCTGCTCGGCATGCACCCGGAGGTGCAGTCCGACGCCGCAGACGAGGTCGCCGCGCTCGGGCCGGTGGAGACCGCGGAGGACGCCCAGCGGCTCAGGCTCACGACCGCGGTGATGGACGAGACCATGCGCTTGTACCCCTCGGCGCCGGGGACGGGGCGGCGGGCCGCGGAGGACGCCGTCGTCGACGGCTGGGACGTGCCGGCCGGGACGATGGCGTACACGAACTTCTGGAGCCTGCACCGCCACCCCGACCTCTACCCCCACCCCGAGGCGTTCCGGCCACAGCGGTTCGTCGACGTGCCCGCCACCGACCGCCCGCGCCACACCTACCTGCCGTTCGGCGCCGGCCCGCGGTCGTGCATCGGGGCCCACACCGCGGTCCTCGAGATGCAGCTGATCCTGGCGACCGTGCTGGCCCGCGCGGAGGTCGTCGCGCTCACGCGGGACACCCCGGTGCGCAGCGACATCACCCTCACCCCGTCGGTGCCCCTGCCGGTGCGGTTCCGCCGGCGGTGAGGGTCAGGAACCCGGTCGTTCAGGAACCCTTGCGGAGGGCGTCGATGAGCTCGTCCTTCGACATGTCCGAGCGGCCCTCCACGTCGAGCTCCTGCGCCCGCTCGTAGAGGTCCTCCTTCGTCCACTCGTCGTAGGACGGGCTCTTGCCGCCCTTCTCCGAGGCCTCCTCACCGGAGTTGGCGATCGCCGCGGCCTTGGACTTGCTCATGCCCTGGTCGCGCAGCGCCTCGTACTGCTCGTCGTCCTTCACGCTGGGTCCGTGATCCTTGGCCATGTCATGGTCCTGCCCCGACGTCGCGGATGCGAACCCGGAACTCGATCAGGTCGTGGACGGCGGTCCCGCGGCGATGACCGCGCGGCACTCGGCGACCGGGCGCTCCTCGGAGCGGAAGGACTCGAGCCACCAGTCGACGCCCACCTCGGCGTACGCCGGCCAGCGGTCGATGTCGCCGGCCTCGCCGCTGCCCTGGTGCACGACGGTGGGCGGGGGGGCGGCCGGATCGCGGTGCTCGGCGATGAAGGCCCGCATCGCGGTGTAGTCCGCGGGCTCGTACCCGGCCCGGGTGACCGGGAACACGCCGTCGTACCGGGCTGCGCGGCGGAACGGCGCGGCGTTCGGCCAGGTACCGCCGACCCAGATCGGGATGTGCCCGCGGACCGGCCCGGGGGTGAAGTGCGCCTCGACGTCGAAGGCCGCCCCGTGATGGCGGACCGGCTCGGCCGTCCACAGCGCGGTGATGACCTCGAGGGCCTCGTCGAGCAGCGCCGCCCGGCCGCGGGCGGTGCCCTCCTCCCCCAGCTGCCCGAACTCCTCGGCGTGCACGCCGAGCCCGACGCCGAGGACGGTGCGGCCGCCCGAGAGGTGGTCGAGCGCGACCGCCTCGCGCGCCACCTTCCAGGGCCGTCGGCGTGCGAGCGGGGTGACCATCGGGCCGATCGTGATGCGCGCGGTCAGGGTCGCGATGGCCGCCAGCGCCACCTGCGGGTCGGTCATCGGCGGCTCGCCGTCGCGGGCGATGTGGTCCCACACGAACACGCCGTCCCACCCGGCGTCCTCGGCGGCGACGGCGAGGTCGGCGAGCAGCGCGGGGTCCGCGTACTCGCCGTGGTTGCAGAGGGTCAGCCCGAAGCGCATGCCCGCACTGTAGGCGCCACGGGTCAGCGGTCCGCGGGGGCCGGCGGGAGGTCGAGGGGGAGGCGGAGGGACGTCCGACCCGCCCCGAAGCAGTCGGTGAGGTGGCTGCTCATCATCCCCTCCACCGCCGACAGCGCGCTCGCGCCGAACAGGACGTCGGCCTTCATCGCGGGCGTCTGGGTGACCAGGCTCTCGGCCAGCTCCACCGCGACGTACTGGTGCTCGGCGTCGGCGACGACGTGGGTGTCGTAGAACAGGCAGGTCCAGTCGTCGCAGCCCAGGCGTCGGAGCGCAGTCGCGTAGTTGCGCATCGGGGCGACGGAGGCCATCTCGAACCCGGCGAGGTGCCCGATCAGGGCGCCGCGCCAGCGGCGGTGGAGGCCGAAGAACGAGATGAGGTTGACCGTCGACAGCGTCACGCCGGGGATGTGGTCCAGGTAGGCGCCGTAGGTCGGGTCGAGGCCCATGCCCTGCATGGACAGGCCGAACAGCCCGGCGTGCATCTCCTCGGTGATGCCCTCCCCGTACTCGTCGGACTGGATGGCGACCAGGCGGGCCTTGGGCTCGCCCGCCAGGCGCGGGATGCCCCAGGTGTGGGGGTCGGCCTCCTTGCGCTGGTAGGCGGAGCGGTGGACCGAGATCTCGCACAGGTCGGACCAGGTGCCCTCCCGGGCCATGCGGGCGCTCAGGGCGTCGGGGGACTCGGCCCCGGCGGCGAGCGCCCACAGCTCCTCGGCGAGGTCGAACCCGGCGGGGAGCCGGCCGACCTCGTCGCGCAGGCGGTCCTCGAAGGCCGTCTCCAGGCGCTGGCGGTGGGCCAGGAGACCCGGATCCCACTCCCAGGCATCGTCGACGCCCTCCAGCCCGCGGTAGTGGAGCTCGTAGCACAGGTAGAGGGCCAGCGCGGCGTCCTCGCCCGTCAACGGGTCGTCGGTGGGCTCCGGCAGGTCCGGCAGGTGGCCGCCCGGCTGGGACAGCGCCTTCATGAGCGCGGCGCTCGCGTCGCCCCGCGGCTCGGGTAGCGGGGCGGGTTCGCCCTGGTCGACGATGCGGGGGCGGTCGGTCTGGGTGCTCACGTCAGCTCTCGTCCTGCGTCCTGGCCCGCCGGGTGGAGGGCGCTCAGCTCCTCACCTACCCCGCCACGCGCAGGCGGCGAATCCACGGAGGTTGGCAACCCAGGATGTTGACATCGTCAACTTGACGTCGTTATGTTGGTTGGCGCCAGCACTCGACCGCTCCGTCAGGACCCGCCATGGCACTCCCGCTCCCCGCCCGACGGCCCTGGGCCGTCATCGTCGTCGCCCTGCTCGGGGTCGTGCTGGCCGGCGCGGTCGGCGGCGATGTCCAGGACTCCCTCGTCTCCGGCGGCTTCGACGACCCCGGCTCGGAGTCCGCCGCGGCGCGGACCGCGCTCGAGGAGACCTTCGACGCCGGCGGGCCCGACCTGACCCTGCTGGTGACCGCGGCGGAGGGGGACGTGGACGCGCCGGCGGTCACCCGCGCCGCCACCGCGCTCGCCGACGACCTGGCCGCGCGTCCGGAGGTGGCTGAGGTCGTCAGCTACTGGGGGCTGGGCGGTGCGCCGCCGCTGCGCTCGGCATCGGGCGACCGCGCCCTTGTGCTCGTCCGCCTGGCCGGTGACGAGGAGGCCCGCCTCGACGCCGCGGCCACGCTGCGCGAGGAGCTGCCAAGCGACACCGAGGTGATGGCCGTGCAGGTGGGCGGCATCACGGCCACCTTCGCCGAGATCAACGAGGTCGTCGAGGAGGACCTCGTCGCCGCCGAGCTGATCGCCCTGCCGGTGACCCTCGTCCTGTTGATCGTGATCTTCGGGTCGGTCGTCTCCGCCCTCCTCCCCCTGGCCATCGGCGGCCTGGCGATCCTCGGCACCTTCCTCGCGCTCGAGCTGATCGCCGGGGTCACCGACGTCAGCGTCTTCGCGCTGAACTTCACGACCGCCCTGGGCCTGGGGCTCGCGATCGACTACGCCCTGCTGGTCGTCAACCGGTTCCGCGAGGAGCTCGCCGCCGGCCACGACGTCACGACCGCCGTCGTTCGGACGCGCCGGACCGCGGGTCGGACCGTGCTGTTCAGCGGCCTGACGGTCGCCTCCAGCCTGGCCGCGCTCGCGGTGTTCCAGTTCGCGTTCCTGCGGTCCTTCGCCTGGGCGGGCATCGCCGTGGTCGGCCTCGCCGTGGTCGGCCTCGCCGTGGTCGGCGCGGTCGTCGTGCTGCCGGCGCTGCTGACCGTCCTCGGCCACCGGGTCAACGCCCTGACCGTGCGCCGGGTGCGGACCGCCGCGCCGGGCGAGGCGACGGAGGGGACGTGGCACCGCATCGCCATGGCGGTGATGCGGCGGCCGGTGCCGATCGCCACGGTCTCGACCCTGCTCCTGCTCGTCCTGGGGCTGCCCTTCCTCGACGTGGCCCTCGGCTTCCCCGACGACCGCGTCCTGCCGCCGGGCGCGGAGACCCGCCAGGTCGCCGACGTCCTGCGCGAGGAGTTCGACTCCCGCGAGGCGTCCGCGGTCACCGTCGTGCTGTCGGGCGTCGCGGACGCGGAGGAGGTGGAGGGCTACGCCGTGGCGCTCAGCGGCCTGGACGGCGTCGCACGCGTCGACGCCGCGACCGGGACCTACGCCGCGGGGGGCCGGTTGCCCGTCGAGCTGCCGGATGCCGTGGACCGGGCCGTCGGGGACCGCACGCACCTGTCGGTGATCTCCGCCGTGGAGCCCCTGTCGGACGCCGGCCGCGACCTGGTCGCCGCCGTCCGCGCGGTGGGTGCCCCCGCGCAGGGGGTGCTGGTCGGGGGGCCCTCGGCGGAGCTGACCGACTCCGTCGACGGGCTCCTCGACCGGCTGCCGGTGGCGCTGGCGCTGATCGCGGTGATCACCTTCGTGGTGCTGTTCCTCAGCTTCGGGTCGGTCCTCATGCCGCTGAAGGCCATCGTCCTGAACCTCCTGAGCCTGACCGCCACGCTCGGCGCGATGGTGTGGGTCTTCCAGCAGGGCCGGTTCGAGGAGGCGCTCGGGTTCACCGCCACCGGCTCGCTGGCGGTGACCATGCCGGTGCTGCTGTTCGTCCTGGCCTTCGGCCTGAGCATGGACTACGAGGTGTTCCTGCTCAGCCGGATCAAGGAGGAGTGGGACGCCACGGGCGACCCCATCGGCTCGGTCGCCTCCGGGCTCGAGCGGACCGGGCGGATCGTCACGGCTGCCGCGGTCCTGATCGCCGTCGTGTTCGTGTCCTTCGGGCTGACCGGCTCGGTGTCGTTCATGAAGCTGTTCGGGTTCGGCATGACGCTCGCGGTGCTGGCCGACGCCTTCATCGTCCGCACCACCCTCGTCCCCGCGTTCATGCGGCTCGCCGGGACGTGGAACTGGTGGGCACCCGCACCGCTCCGGCGGCTGCACGAGCGCATCGGCTTCTCGGAGGTCATCGACCTCGACGACGACACGGCCTCGACCGCCGAGGACCGGAGGCCGGCTACCGTCTAGCCATGTCGACCACGTCGCCCGCGGCCGGAGCGAGCAGCCGACGGAGCCACCGCGCGGCCGCCGGCGAGGGCGACCGCCTGCGGGACGAGCTGATGGACGCCGCGGAGCGGCTGCTCGGCGAGCGCGGCAACGTCGACTCGGTGTCGCTGCGCCAGGTCGCCCGGGAGGTCGGCGTCAGCGCGACGAGCGTGTACCTGCACTTCGCCGACAAGGACGACCTGTTCGTGCAGGTCTGCCACCGGCGGTTCACCGCGCTCGCCGACCACCTGCGCCTGGCCAGGGAGGGGCTCGCGTCACCCGCCGCGCAGCTCCGCGCCTGCGGTCGGGCCTACGTCCGCTTCGGCCTCGAACGGCCGGCGGAGTACACGACGCTGTTCACCACCCTCCCGATGGCGAAGGTCGTCGAGCTCGTCGACCCCGAGGAGCTGATCGGCCTGCGGACGCTCGAGGAGATGGCCGGGATCGTCGCGGCGGGCGTCGAAGCGGGCGAGCTGCGCGACGTCGACCCCTTCACCACGGCGGTCAGCCTGTGGGCGACCGTGCACGGGCTGGTCACCGCGCTCGGCCACGGCCTCGGCGAGGTGGAGCTCGACGCCGACGCGGTCACCGACCACACCCTCGACCTGCTGCTCGACGGCCTGCGCCGGCCCGAGCGCCAGCCGGCGCGCTCGCAGACGGCTCAGCCGTCGCGCTCTGACAGCGCTCAGCCGTAGCGCTCTGACAGAGCGATGACGTTGGCCGCGTAGCGGCGGCCGCCCTCTGACGGGCCGCGCTCCTCCACCCGACGCGGGCCCTCGTAGTAGGCGGCGAGGGTCAGCTCGATGTCGCCGTCGAAGCGCCCGTAGAGGTAGTCGAGGTAGGCGATGCCCGCAGCCACGTTGTCGGCGGGCTGGCGCAGGTCGGGCTGGCGGTCCAGCAGGTACGTGCCGGCCCACTCCCCGGTCGCGGGGAGCACCTGCATGATGCCGATCGCCCCGGCGGAGGAGACGACGGTGTTGTTCCAGCCGGACTCCTGCATCGCGAGCCCGAGGGGGATCGCGGGGCGCCAGCCCCAGCGCTGCGCGGTCTCGACGATCAGCCGGCGGACCTCGTCGCGGTCAGCGGCGCGCCCACCCCCGCCGGTGGCCGCCGGGGTCGCGGTCGTCCCGCCACCGCCCGCTCCGCCGGCCACCGCGATCTGGCGCCCGCTGTAGATGAGGTCGGGGTCGTCGATGCCGTTCGCCTCGGCGAGCGCGCTGACCGACACGCCGTACATCGCCGCGATGTGGCTGAGGGTCTCACCGGGCGCCACGACGTGCGTGACCGCGCTCGGTCGCCCGGAGCCGGAGGGGATCACCAGGACCGCGCCCTCGACGATCAGGTCGGGGTCGGCGAGGCCGTTCGCGTCGGCGACCGCGGCGGTGGACACGCCGTGGCGGGAGGCGATGCCGGACAGGGTGTCGCCGCGCTCGACGACGTAGCCGGACGCGGCGGTGGGGCCGGTGACGATGGTCAGGCCGGCCACCGCGACGATCATGCCGCGGCGGGTGGGGAAGCTCTGGCGCATGGCGTGGGGCCACCTCTCGTGTGACTGGTGTGGCGTGAGTTAAGGTAAGTCAACTCCTGTGCCCGTGCCAAGGGTCGATTGGGCGTCCCCCGATGCCGTACGTGACCGTCCGTGCCGAGATCGGCCGGCGAGGTCAGCCGTCGGATCCGGGCCCAGGGGCGCGGTCGAAGGAGCGGTCGGTCACCACGGTCGTGACCGCGGCGGCCAGCCGCGCGCAGAGCGCCGGCGTGATGCCGTCCTCCGCGTGCCCGAAGCCCGGGGCCTCCTCCCACAGGGTCGCGGACCCCCCGGCGGCGTCGCGGAGGGCGGTCGCGTGGTCCAGGGAGAAGTAGTCGTCGTCCGGGCCGTGCACGACCAGCCCCGGGGTCGAGGTCCCACCCAGGAGGTCGACCGGGTCGGGGTACGGCGGGATGGTGGCCGGGTCGTCCATGCGGAACCCCGCGAGGAGCTGCCACACCCGCCGCTTCACCGGGTGGCGCCACAGCCCGTCGAGCGTCCGCATGCCGGGCAGGTCGAGGTCGTGGTGCCGGGCGCTGCCGGAGATGAGCACCACCCCCGCCACGTCGAGGCCCCGCGCCAGCGCGTGGCAGGTGGCGGTCGCGCCGAGGGACACGCCGACCACGACGACGTCGCGGGTGCCCCGGTCGCGCAGGGCGGCGACGCCCGCGGCCACGTCCCGCCACTCGTCCGCGCCGAGGCGGCAGCGCCCGCCGGACTGGCCGTGGCCGCGGAGGTCGAGGCTCAGGCCGTCGACGGTGCCCGCGAGGTGGTCGGCCAGCAGGGCGTACGCGGGCTTGCGACGGCTCGCCGCGAACCCGTGGACCAGGACCACCCCCGGGCCGCGTGCACGCGGGCCTGGCAGCCAGGAGGCGGCGATGCGGACCCCGTCATCGGTGGTCAGGTCGACGCGGCGGTGCGGGGCGCGGTGCCCGCCGAGCCACGCCCGGGTCTCGGCGAGGCGGCGCAGGTCGCTGCGCTGGGCGCGGAGCTTGGCCGCGAGCACCAGCTGGCGGTCGACGCGCGCGGGGGAGCGGCGGAACGACGGCGGTGGAGGGGGCTCGGTCCCGGGCACGACGGGCGAGCCTACCCACGCTCCGCGGGCCCGGGTCGGCGCCAGCGGGCGGCCGTGGTCCGTTTGGACAGGGGGTGCAGCCGGTTAGGCCAGGGGTGAGGCCGCGTGGGGATCGGCGGTCGCCTGACCGCGCCCCGCACGCGATCCGCGACCTCGGAGAGACCCGCGCCATGACCCGATCGACCCGCTCGCCAGGACCACTCGGACGGACGCGGCACCTGCTGCTCGTGCTGATCGGCACCCTCGCGCTGCTCGTGCCCACCGTGCCCGCCGCCGCCGTCGAGGACGTCCAGCCCGCCCGCGTCGCCGGCGAGACCCGCCTCGAGACGGCCGCCGCCGTCGCGGACCTGTCCTTCCCCGAGGGCGCGAGCGAGGCCGTCGTCGCCAGCTCCACGACCTACCAGGGCGCGCTCGTGGGCTCCGGCCTCGCCGGCGCGATGGACGCCCCCGTGCTGCTGACCCCGCCAGAGCAGCTCGCCGCCACCACCGCCGCCGCCATCGGTGACCTCGGCGTCGATCGCGTGATCATCGCCGGCGGGCTCGATGCGATCAGCGCCCAGGTCGAGGCCCAGCTCACCGACCTCGTCGAGACCGACCGCATCGGCGGTGACGACCCGTACTTCACCGCGGCGAACGTCGCCAGGACCACTGCCGCGATCAACGGCGCCCTGCCGACCATCGACGGCCGACCGACCGTGCTGATGGCGAGCGGCGAGGACTTCGCCGATGCGCTGACCCTCAGCGGCCCGGCCCACGACGGCGCCTTCCCCCTCCTCCTCACCCCCGGCGGCATCCTCGCCCCGCAGGCCGCGTGGGTGCTCGACGAGCTCCAGCCCGCGCACGTGGTCATCGCCGGCGGCCCCGAGGCCATCGGGGACGTCGTCGTCGACGACATCGAGGCCCGCGGCATCGACGTGACCCGCCTCGGCGGCATCAACCGCGCGGACACCGCCACCGTCGTCGCGGACTACTTCGTCGACGTCGGCTACTTCCAGGCCGTCACGCCGCTGCTGGCCCGTGGCGACGACTTCGCCGATGCGCTGACCGCCGGCACGCTGTCCTCGGTCGAGGACGCCCCGATCCTGCTGACCGCCACCCAGGGCCTGCTGGGCGAGGAGGCCGGCGGGTGGTTCGTCGAGAACTGCCCCACGATCGAGGTCCTGCAGGTCGTCGGCGGGACCGCCGCGGTGTCGCCTGAGGTGGCCAACGGCGCCGAGGGGCTCGCGGAGTCCTGCGGCGAGGCGCCGCCCGAGATCCCCGAGACCGGCCAGACCTTCGAGGTCCAGCCGATGGAGGCCCTAGAGGGTGAGGCGCCGACCACCTTCGACTTCGAGGTCGCCCGCCGCACCGACGGCCAGCCGCTCGACGGCCCGCTCGACCTGATCCTGTTCCCCTGCACCGCCGCCGACGTCACCGGCAGCGGCCCCGACACCTTCGTCGACGCGGACGGCGACGGCGACGCGGACGGGTTCGCGACGACCGACACCGGCCAGGCCCGCATCGCCGTGGTCAACGACACCGACGTGGACGACACCACGATCTTCCTCGCCGAGCCCGGCGACGACGGTCAGATCGACGTCCGCCTGGCCAGCCAGGCCGAGGACTGCGCCCTGGTCGTCGTGGTCGATGGCAACGGCAACGGCGCGCTCGACCTCGACGAGGCCGGCAACCCCGTCGAGGACTACGGCGTCGGCAAGGCCACCTGGACCTGAGTTTGACGCCCGCCGGGACGGGTGCGTTGATCCCCCGGTGACCCCGACCCCTCCCACCCGCGCCGTCCGCCGGGCGCTGCGGGTGGCGGGCGTCGTCCAGGGCGTCGGGTTCCGTCCGTTCGCCTTCCGGTTGGCCTCCTCCCTCGGGCTGGCCGGACACGTCGGCAACGACGCGGCCGGCGTGTTCTGCGAGGTGGAGGGCCCGGCCGAGGCCGTCGAGGCGTTCACCCGCCGCCTGGTCGCCGACGCCCCGCCGCTCGCCAGGATCGAGTCGGTCGGGGCCGAGGACCGCACGCCGACGGGGGAGATCGGCTTCACGATCGTGGCGTCCCGCCCCTCCCCCGGCGCGCTGACGCTGGTCGCCCCCGATCTCGCGCCCTGCGACGCCTGTCTGGGCGAGCTGACCGATCCGGCCGACCGCCGGTACCGCTACCCGCTGCTCAACTGCACCGACTGCGGGCCGCGGTTCACGATCACGACCGACGTGCCCTACGACCGGCCGTCGACGACGATGGCCGCCTTCGCGATGTGCGCGGCCTGCCGTGCGGAGTACGACGACCCGGCGGACCGCCGCTTCCACGCCCAGCCGACCGCCTGTGGGACCTGCGGTCCGCGGGTGTGGCTCGAGTCGCCCGTCGGGGTGCCGGTCCACGACGCGGATCCGGTGCGCGCCGCCCGCGCGGTCGTCGTGGGCGGGGGGGTGCTCGCGGTGAAGGGCGTCGGGGGCTACCACCTGGCATGCCGGGCCGATCTCGACGACGCCGTCGCGGCGTTGCGCAGCCGCAAGTCGCGACCCGACAAGCCGTTCGCGGTCATGGTCGCCGACCTGGGCACCGCACGGGCGATCGCCCGGGTGGACGATGGTGAGGCGGCGCTGCTGGAGGGGCCGGAGCGGCCGATCGTGCTGGTCACCGCACGACCGGGGTCGGTCTCGTCGGCGGTCGCACCGGGCAACGGCTTCCTCGGCGTCACGGTGCCGCCGAGCCCCCTCCACGCCCTGCTGGTCGAGCCGGGAGAGGTGTGGGTCATGACGTCGGGCAACCGGTCGGGCGAGCCGATCTGCACGGGCGACGACGAGGCGCGGGACCGGTTGGGTGGCATCGCCGACGCGATCCTGGGCCACGACCGGCCGATCGCGGTGCCGTGCGACGACTCGGTGGTCCGCGTCGTCGACGTCGGGTCGGGCCCTTCGGTGCTGCCGCTGCGGCGCTCGCGCGGGTACGCGCCCTACCCGGTCCCCTTGGACCTGCCGGACGGCCCCCCGGTCCTCGCCGTCGGCGGCGAGCTGAAGGCCACGGCCTGCCTCCGCCGTGGCGGGCACGCCTTCATGAGCCAGCACGTCGGGGACATGGGCAGCCTCGAGGTCCTGGCCGCCTTCGAGCGGGCCGTCGACCACATGAGCCGGCTGTTCCGGACCGACCCCGAGGTGCTGGTCTGCGACGCCCACCCCGGGTACGCCTCGGCGGCGTGGGCGCGGCGGCACGCCGGCGGGCGCCCCGTCATCGCGGTGCAGCACCACCACGCCCACCTCGCGTCCCTGCTCGCCGAGCACCGCCGCGCCGGCCCGATCATCGGGTTCAGCTTCGACGGCACCGGCTACGGCACGGACGACACGATCTGGGGCGGCGAGGTCCTGCTCGCGGACCTCGCCGGTCTCGAGCGCGTCGGCCACCTCCGCCCCTCGGCCCTGGCCGGCGGTGACGCGGCGGTCGAGCGGCCGTACCGCCAGGCGCTCGCCCGGCTGGCGGAGGCCGGTCTCGGCTGGGATGGCGACCTGGCGCCGGTCGCCGCGTCGGGCGAGGACGAGCGGCGGGTCCTCGCCACGCAGCTCGAGCGGGGCCTCGGGGTGGTGGCGACGAGCTCGATGGGACGGCTGCTCGACGCGCTCAGCGCGCTGTGCGGCGTGCGGCAGGTGATCTCCTACGAGGGGCAGGCCGCGATCGAGCTCGAGGCGCTCGTCGACGCCGACGAGCCGGGGAGCTACCGGTTCGCCGTCGGTGACGACGGCGTCTGGGATCCCCGGCCCGTGGTGGCCGCCGTCGTGTCGGACGTCCGCATCGGCACCCCGGTCGGGGCGATCGCGGCCCGCATCCACGCCGCCGTGCGCGACGGCATCGTCGTGGCCTCCCAGCGGGTCCGCGCCACCCACGGCCTGGACGTCGTGGGGCTCTCCGGCGGCGTCTTCCAGAACGTCGTGCTGACCACCGCCGTCGCCCGGGCGCTGGCCGAGCAGGGCTTCGAGGTCCTCACCCACCGCCTGGTCCCCCCGAACGACGGCGGGCTCGCGCTCGGCCAGGTCGCGGTCGCGGCGGCCCAGCTGGCCCGGTGACCTGCGGCGGGCGTGGGTCGCCCCCGACCTCGGGGGGTCCCGGCCGGACCGGGCCGATGGGCCTGTCCGCGAGGCCGGAGCCGGCGTAGCGTCCGTCCCCGTCACCAACGAGCGAGGTCGCTGCCATGTGCCTGGGCATCCCCGGCCGGATCATCGAGATCGGCGAGTCCGACGGGGCCCGGATGGGCCGGGTCGACTTCGACGGGATCGTCAAGGAGGTGTGCCTCGAGTACCTGCCGGAGCTCGAGGTCGGTGACTACACGATCGTCCACGTGGGCTTCGCGATCACCAAGCTCGACGAGGACAGCGCGATGGAGACCCTCGCGCTGATGCGCCGCCAGGGGGTCCTCGCCGAGGAGCTCGACCCCGCGGCGGCTGAGCGGGCGGCGGACTGGGGCGCCGGGACGTGAAGTACCTCACGGAGTTCCGGGACCCCGAGGTCGCCACCGGCCTGCTGGCCGAGATCGCGCGCACCGTGACCCGCCCGTGGGTGCTGATGGAGGTCTGCGGCGGCCAGACCCACTCCATCATCCGCAACGGCATCGACGTGCTGCTGCCCGACGAGGTCGAGCTGGTCCACGGGCCGGGCTGCCCGGTGTGCGTCACGCCGCTCGAGACGATCGACCGGGCCCTCGCCATCGCCGCCCAGCCCGGGGTGATCTTCTGCTCGTTCGGCGACATGCTGCGCGTGCCCGGGTCGACGACCGACCTGTTCAGCGTGAAGAGCCAGGGCGCGGACGTCCGGATCGTGTACTCACCCCTCGACGCCTACCGGATCGCGGCGGAGAACCCCGACAACCAGGTCGTGTTCTTCGGCGTCGGGTTCGAGACGACCGCCCCGGCCAACGCGATGGCGGTGCACCAGGCGCGGCGGAACGGGGTGGGGAACTTCTCGATGCTGGTGTCCCACGTGCTGGTGCCGCCGGCGATCGAGGCCATCCTCTCCTCGGCCACCAACCGGGTCCAGGCGTTCCTCGCGGCGGGGCACGTGTGCAGCGTCATGGGCACCTGGCAGTACGAGCCGATCGTCGAGCGCTGGGACGTCCCGATCGTCGTCACGGGCTTCGAGCCGGCCGACGTCCTCGACGGGATCCTCCGGGCGGTCCGCCAGCTGGAGGCCGTGCGGGCCGAGCTCGAGAACGGCTACCCGCGGGCGGTGACCCGCGAGGGGAACGTCGGCGCCCAGGCGATGCTCGAGGAGGTCTTCACCGTCGTCGACCGGACCTGGCGTGGCATCGGGACCATCCCCCAGAGCGGCTGGGCGCTGAGCGACGCGTACGCCGAGTTCGACGCGGCCGAGCGCTTCACCGTCACCGACATCCACACCGAGGAGTCGACGGCGTGCCGCGCCGGCGAGGTGCTGCAGGGGACCCTCAAGCCCACCGACTGCCCGGCGTTCGGGGTCGAGTGCACCCCCCGATCGCCGCTCGGGGCGACGATGGTGTCGTCGGAGGGGGCCTGCGCCGCCTACTTCACCTACGGCCGGTTCCACCAGATCGCCGGGACGGCACGATGAGCGCCGACCTCGACTTCGAGGGCGCGACCTGCCCCCTCCCCCTCCGCCAGTTCCCGCAGGTGGTCATGGGCCACGGCGGCGGCGGCAAGCTCTCGGCCGAGCTGGTCGAGCACCTCTTCGCCCCCGCGTTCGACTCGACGGTGCTGGACCGGCTGGGGGACTCCGCGGTGCTGGAGCGGCCCGCTGGCCGGATCGCGGTGTCCACCGACAGCTTCGTGGTGCAGCCGCTGTTCTTCCCCGGCGGGGACATCGGGCAGCTCGCCGTGCACGGGACCGTCAACGACGTGGCCATGTCCGGCGCGGTGCCCCAGCACCTCACCTGCGGGTTCATCCTGGAGGAGGGGTTCGGGCTCGACCAGCTCAACGCGATCGCCCTGTCGATGGCGGCCGCGGCCCGGCACGCCGGGGTGGAGCTGGTCGCGGGCGACACCAAGGTCGTCGACCGCGGGCACGGCGACGGGGTGTACATCACCACCACCGGGATCGGCGTGGTGCCCGACGGCGTCGACATCGGCCCGCACCGCGCCAGCCCCGGCGACAAGGTGATCGTGTCGGGGACGCTCGGGGACCACGGGATGGCGATCATGAGCCGGCGTGAGGGGCTCGAGTTCACCTCGGAGATCGCCTCGGACACCGCGGCCCTCAACCACGTCGTCGCCGACCTGCTCGCCGCCGCCCCCGACGTCCACGTGCTGCGCGACCCGACCCGCGGCGGGCTGGCGGCGACGTTGAACGAGATCGCCGCGGCCGCGCAGGTCGGCATCACCTACACCGAGGCGCTGCTGCCGGTCGACCGGCTCGTCGCCGCGGCCTGCGAGATGCTCGGCATGGACCCCGTCTACGTGGCGAACGAGGGGAAGCTCGTCGCGATCGTCCCGCCGGAGCAGGCCGACGCCGCGCTCGAGGCGATCCGCCGCCATCCCGAGGGCGAGCGGGCGGCCGTCATCGGCGAGGTGGTCGCCGACCACCCGGGCATGGTCGCCGCCCGCACCGGCATCGGCGGCACCCGCGTGGTGGACACCCAGATCGGTGCGCAGCTGCCGCGGATCTGCTAGCCGGCGTGGTCGGAGCCGGGTCAGCCGGTCGAGTCGAGCAGCGCGGCGTACCGGACCTCCAGCGGGCTGGGGTCGGCCGCGGCCAGGGGGGTGAGGTCTCCCCCGTCGAGCAGGACCTCCAGGTGGTCGAGGCAGACGTGGTACCCGGCGGCCTGGTCCGAGAGCGCCGGGTGGTCGTCCTGGTCCGCGGGCCAGGTCGTGAACGTCAGGCGTGTGCCATCGCCCTCGGAGGTCAGCTGCCAGTGGAGCAGGTCGCCGTCCCAGGTCCAGGTGAACTCCCGCGGCGGGTCCCACACCCGGATCTCGCCGGACAGGACGGGGTCGGCGATGTCGTGGGCCTCGACGTGGTCGGGCCAGAACGGCAGCTCGATCGCTGCCCCGGGCCGCCGCTCCCCCACGATGTCAGCGGGGAACCATGATCGCAGGTGCGCGGACTCGGTGATGGCCCGCCAGACCTTCTCCGGCGGGTGGGCGAGGTGGCGCTCGAACCGGAGGCCCGTCCGGCCGTCGGCCCGGACGACGGTCGCCATCGAGGCGTCCGGGCCGGTGGGGGCGGTGTCCATGGTCAGTCCTCCATCTGGTCGAGGTGGTCTTCGAGTGCGTCCAACCGGTCGCTCCAGAGCCGCCGGTAGGGGGCCAGCCAGGCGTCGAGCTCCCGCAGCGGCCGGAGCCGCAACCGGTACAGCCGGCGCTGGGCGTCCGGTCGGGCGGTGACGAAGCCGGCCTCCCGGAGCACCCGCAGGTGCTTGGAGACGGTCGGCTGGGTCAGGCCGAGGTCCTCGACCAGGTCCGAGACCGGACGCTCGCCGTCGCGGAGCAGGTCCAGGATCCGCCGGCGGCTGGCATCGGCCAGGACGTCGAACGTCGTGGGCATGACGCCTAATATGCTTCTATAGCTATATAGCTGTCAAGCGATTCACCGGATCACGGCCAGTCGTCGAGCCACGGCGACTCGTCGAGCACCCTGGCGGCCTGCTGACGACCGGAGGTGATCAGCTCGTCGGTGCGGGCACCGAAGTCGAGGCCCAGGTGCGGCGTGAGCTGCGCAGGATCCGGCGAGATGACCTTCCACTCCACGTGGCGGTATCCGTCGATGCGGTTGCGGGCGCCCGCGAGCTTCAGGTCCGTGTGCAGGATGTGGTCGAACATCGTGTCGACCAGCACCGCCGCGGCGTGGCCGAGCGACTCGCGGCCGCGGGCGGGGCGCTTGACGTCGATGGCCTCGACCACGATCAGGCGGGTCGCGCCCATGTGGATGGCCGGCGACAGCGGCGTGTTGGAGATGACCCCGCCGTCCCAGTAGGCCGTCCCCCCGATCTCGACGGGGGTGAACAGCAGGGGGATGGCCGACGACGCGAGCAGGTGGTCGACGGTGATCGGGTCGACGACCTGGTAGTCGGCGTGGTCCGGCGCGTGGGGTGGGCGGCGGTTCACGAAGGTCGTCGTCGAGCCGTCCGCGATGTCGACGGCGGTCACCGCGATGTCGGCGAGCGGCTCGCGGATGACCTCGTCACCGAGGATGTCGGCCACCACGCCGTGCTGGACCCGCGTGTCCATCAGCCAGGACCACCCGACGCTGCCGAGGAGCCGGTCGGCGATCCCGCTCCCCTCCCACAGGCCCTCGGGTCTGGCGAGGCGCCACAGGTCCAGCCGCGGTCGGGCGACCTGCCAGGGCCGGAGCGAGCGCCACGCCTCGATCAGCGCGTCGGTCGGCACGCCGCCGGCGATCGCCCCGGCGTTGAGCGCTCCGGCGGACGTCCCGGCCACCACGTCCGGGCTGATCCCCCGGTCCCGCAGCTCCGCGATCACGCCCACCTCGAACGCCCCGAACGCCCTCGTTCGAACTCTCGGTGCACCTAGCGCCGTTCACCTGAGGGGTCGGGCGCACCGAGAGTCGCCCCGGGGCCTGTCCAGCACCGGCACAGAGCAGATCCACGACGCCTGGGTGACCGCGGTCACTGCACCGAGAGTCAGGGGAGGGAGTTGTCCACACCCTGGAGCAACTCGTCCGCGCCGGATCCGCCGCACCCGCGACGCTCGGCTGATGCTGCCCAGGGCCGCCGCGGAGGCCTTCGCCCGCGCTCCCGGGAGGATCCTGTCCACCCGTGAGCTCGTCCGGCTCGGGTTCCACCGGACGCAGCCGGCCGGGTGGGTCGTGGACGGCCTCGCAGAGCGCCTGCTCCACGGCATCTACCGCGACGCCGACGGCGAGGTGCCCGACGACCAGTGCCTCCACCTGGCGACCCGCTACATCGGCCAGCGCGCCACGACCCCGGACGTGCCGGCTGTCTTCTCCGGTGCGCCGGTGCTGGCCCTCGAGCGTGTGGAGGGGTTCGAGCTGCCCTGCCGCCCGCTCGTGCTCGTCGCCGGCGGCCGCGACCCGCGCTCCACACCGCAGGCGTTCTCCCGCCGTCGGGTCGATCTGGCCGAGGTCGCCGTCCGCCACCTGCTGGGCCACCCGACCACCTTCCCCGACCGCGCGGTCGCCGACGCCGCGCTGGACCGCGACCTGTCGGACCGGCAGATCCGGACGGCGGTGGACCAGCTGCGGTGGGACCGGAAGCTCTGGCTGCCGGACGCGGTGGCCACCTGGCAGGCCCTCGGCCACGCGGGCGCCCGCCGGCTGGTCGCGCTGTACGACGCGGGCGCCTTCGACCAGGAGAGCGAGGGCGAGCGGAGGGCCTTCCGCCTCCTCTTCGAGGACCACCCACCCCTCCCCGACTGCCAGGTCGTGATCGTCGGCCAGCTGCGGGTGGACTTCGTGTTCCTCTCGGCGATGTTGATCATCGAGTACCACGGCAACCCGCACGACGGCCGGACCGAGGCGGACGCGACCCGCCGGCACGCCCTCGAGCGCTTGGGGTACCGCGTCATCGTCGTGACCAAGTCGATGCTGGCGGACGCCGGCGGGCTGGCGCGGTTCATCCACACCGAGCGGGTGCACCGCGAGCAGCTCGTCGCCGCCGGCGCCCTCCCACGGGCCCCGCTGCCGATCCAACCGCCGCGGCGCCTCCCGCTCCGCACCCTCCACCCCGCGGGCTGAGGGCGCCGGGGTGCCCGTCGGCGTCACCTCGCCCCTCCCCTCGCCCGGTCGCCCGATCGAACTCTCGGTGCACCTAACGCCGTTCAGCTGCGACGGGGACCGCACCGACCGTCGAGGAAGCGCAGGTCAGGACCGCACCCGCGCCGGCACACCCACGCACTGACCCGGGTCAGTGCACTGAGAGTCCGGCCGGACCCGGACGGACCCGGACCAGTCCCGGTAGACGAACGTGTGTTCGCCACTGCGGATCCTGGGTAGGACCACGGCATGGACGACACCACCACGAACCCCGATCCGGCCCGGTCCAACACCGAGAAGGACCCCGCGCAGTGGGTCTCCGGCGACGAGCCGATGACCGGCGCGCAGCAGTCCTACCTGACCACCCTGGCTGAGGAGACCGGCAGGGAGATCCCGGCCGACCTCACGAAGGCGCAGGCCTCCGAGCTGATCGACGAGCTGCAGGCCCAGTCCGACCGGGTGGAGGGGTAGGGGCAGCTACCGCGCGGTCCAGCCACCGTCCACCGTCCACGAGGCGCCGTTGACCATCCCGGCGGCGTCCGTGCAGAGGTAGGCGGCGAGCTCGGCGACCTCCTCGGGCTCGATCAGCCGCTTGACGGCCGGCTCGGTCAGCATGATCTCCTCGACGACCCGGTCCTCGGAGATGCCGTGCGTCCGGGCCTGGTCGGCGATCTGGGCCTCCACCAACGCGGTCCGGACGTAGGCGGGGTTGATGCAGTTCGAGGTGACCCCGTGCGGTCCGCCCTCCTGGGCCAAGACCTTGCTCAGCCCCTCCAGCCCGTGCTTGGCCGCCACGTACGCGGCCTTGTACGGCGACGCCCGGAGCCCGTGCACCGACGAGATGTTGATGATCCGCCCCCACCCGCGGTCGTACATGCCCGTGACCACCTGCCGGGCCAGGACGAACGGCGCGGTGAGCATGACGGCGATGATGGTCTCCCACCGCTCGAGGGGGAAGTCCTGCACCGGGTCGACGTGCTGCAGGCCGGCGTTGTTGACGAGGACGTCGACCTCGAGATCCAACCGGGCCACCGCGTCCGCGTCGGACAGGTCGACCACGATCGGGTCGCCGTCGACCTCGTCGGCGATCGCCTCGACCCCCTCGTCGTCGATGTCGATCGCGACCACGGCCGCGCCGGCTGCCGCGAGCCGACGTGCGCACGCCGCGCCGATCCCGCTGGCCGCGCCGGTCACCGCCGCGGTCCGTCCCTCCAGGTCTGCCATGTGGGTCGGTCCTCCCTGCCTCGTCTGACGCACGTCGTCAGGCTCGCACCGCCTCGGCCACCGCAGCCGCGACGGCGGCCGCCCCGTGCGGGCTCATGCCTATCGTGAAGTGGTTGGTGTCGGCCACGAGCCGCACCTCGATCGAGTCCTGCCCACCGAGCAGCGCGTTCACGCGCGCCGGCGGGTACAGGCCCTCGGGGCCGTCGAGCATCCCCCGCTCGGCGTGGAGGAACGTGATCGGCGTCCCGGCGGCCGCCGCGTCGACAACCGCGGTCCGCAACGCGGTCGAGGTGAGGGTGTCGCGGCCGTCCTCGATCACCCGGTCGCGGTCGACGCACGAACGCCACGTCCCCTCCCCCGTGGGCACGAGGTCGTGGTCCGCGTAGGCCTCGACCAGGTCAGGGGGGACCGCGGCGAAGGAGGGGTGGCCGGCCCAGAACGCCCGGTAGGTCGCGCGATCGGGGTAGCGCTCGGCGAGCCGGGCCAGTGAGGGGCCGATGATCGCCCCGAGCGCCGCTTCGACGTCGACGTCCGCCGGCAGGTCGTCGCCGAGCGGCGGTCCCCCGTCGACCAGCACCACCCGATAGGCGCGGGAGGGGTGGCGGACCGCCGCGGTCGCGACCACGAACCCGCCCATCGAGTGGCCGACCAGCACCGCGTCCTCCACTCCCGCGTGGTCCAGCACCGCCATCAGGTCCTCGGCGTGCCGGGCCATCGACGACGGCCCCGGCAAGTCCGCGGACCGACCCCTCCCCCGCAGGTCGGGGGCGAGGAGGCGGATCCCCTCCGCGGCCAACCGCTCGCCGACGGGACGCCAGAACACGTGGGAGGAGGTGATGCCGTGGGCGGCGACGACGACCGGCCCGTCGGGTGGACCCCAGGACCAGACCGCGAGGTGGCCGCCGTCGACGGGGACGGTGAACGCCGCGGTCGTCGATGTGGATCCGGTCACGCGTCCCCTCCCAGCCCTCGGGTGATGAAGGCGACGACCTGGTCGAGGACCGCGTCGGGCACCTCGTCGGTCTCGCCCCACATGGTCCAGCGCATGCCGATCAGCTCGCCGATGCCCATCAGCGCCCACGCAGCGACCTCGGGGTCGACGTCAGCGGCGATCTCCCCGTCGGCCTGGGCGGCACGGAGCCCGTCGACGTACCCGGCGGCGATCCGGTCGTAGTGGCGGTGCAGGGCGGCGGGTGAGGCGAACTCGGCCTGCCGGATGATCCGGTACAGCGCCCGGTGCTCGGCGGTGAAGGTGAAGAAGCCCTTGAAGCCCAGCCGCTCCCGCTCGGCGCGGGTGCGGCCGCGGGCGGCGGACTCGCTCATCGCGTGGCGCACCCGGCGGTTGAGGTCGTCGACCAGCTCGTCGAACACCGCCTGCTTGGTGTCGAAGTAGCGGTAGAAGGTGCCGATCGACACGCCGGCGGACTCGGTGATCTTGACGATCGACGCGTCCTCCCAGCCGAGCGTGGCGAAGCAGGTCTCGGCCGCGTCGAGCAGCCGCCGGCGGGTGGCCTCACCGCGGGCGGACAGCGCCTTGCCGTCGGTGCCGATGGGGGCGGCCTCCTGCTCCACGGCCCACGGGCCGGTGCTCAGGCGCGACTCGCTGGTGCTCATGAGGCGTCTCCCCGCCGTAGCGCGGTCTTCTGGACCTTGCCGACCGCGGAGCGCGGCAGCTCGTCCACGAACACCACGTCGCGGGGGACCTTGTAGCCGGCCAGGCGCGCCCGGCAGGACGCCCGCAGCTCCTCTGCGGAGGCGGTGGCACCGGCCCGGCGCACGACGTGGGCGCGCCCGACCTCCCCCCAGCGGTCGTCGGGGACGCCGACGACGGCGACCTCGACCACGTCGGGGTGCTCGGCCAGGGCGGCCTCGACCTCGGCGGGGTAGACGTTCTCGCCCCCGGAGACGTACAGGTCGGTGGTGCGGTCGACGATGCGGTAGAAGCCCTCGGCGTCCCGCTCGGCGACGTCGCCGGTCAGCAGCCACCCGTCGTCGTAGGCCGCGGCGGTCGCCTCTGGGTTGCGCCAGTAGCCGGCGAAGGTGGCGGGACCGCGGACGCACAGCTCACCCCTCCCCTCCCCCTCCACCGGGGTGCCGTCGGCGGCGCGCAGCGCGACCTCGACGTGCGGGTAGGGGCGCCCGGCGAAGCCGAGGCGGTCCGCGACGTGCTCGGCGGAGAGGCACAGCACGTTCGGCGCCGCTTCGGTCAGGCCGTAGCCCTGGAGGAGGGCGACACCGCGCTCGTGGTAGGTCCGCAGGAGCTTCTCGGCGATCGGCGCGCCGCCGACGACGGCCTGGCGGAGGCTCGACAGGTCGGTGGTCGCGAACGTGGCCTCCTCGGCCATGAACAGGTACGTCGCCGGCACCCCCATCATCGTGGTGACGCGGTGCGCGGCGATCTGGGTGAGCGCGCGGGCGGGGTCGAAGTCGGGCTCGAGGACCACCGTGGCGCCCTTCCACCAGGCGAGCAGCGGCTGGACGTTCCACCCGCCGACGTGGAACTGCGGCAGCACCTGCAGGACGGTGTCGGTCGTGGTGACGTCGACCACCCGGTCGAGGGACAGGTTGGTCCAGAAGCAGTTGGCGTGGGTCAGCACCGCACCCTTGGGCCGACCGGTGGTGCCGGAGGTGTAGACCAGCAGCAGCGGATCGTGGTCGGTCGCCGCCGACCCGATCGGGCCGTCGCCGTGCAACGCGGCGAGGTCGGTGAGGGGGTGGGTGGCCACCCGACGGCCGGCGGCGGCGACCGCGGCGGCGCCCAGGTCGGCCTGCCCGGGACCGGTCAGGAGCAGCGCCGGCTCGCTGTCGTCGAGCTGCCAGGCCAGTTCGGGGGCGGTCAGGCGGGGGTTGAGGGGGACGAGCACCAGGCCGGCGGTCGCGCAGGCGAACAGCACCTCGACGTGCTCGGGCCGGTTGGTCGTGAGGACCGCGACCCGGTCGCCGTGGCGGATCCCCCGCTCGACCAGCCCGGCAGCGAGCGCGCGGGCCGCGGTGTGCAGCTCGGCGTAGGTGGTGGTGGTGTCGCCGAAGCGGATCGCCACCCGCTCGGGCGTGGCCACGGCACGGTCGCGGAGCCAGCGGCCGACGACCATGTCGTCGGCGCGAGGCTGGCCCGCGGACGGTGCTGCCGGTGGCGGTGGGCTCACGACGCCGGCTCTGGCCGCGCCGCCGCCTGCAGGTGGTCGGCGAGCAGCTCGGCGAAGCGGTGGGGGTGCTGGGTGAAGATGAAGTGGCCGGCGTCGGTCCAGCCCTCCTCGCGGACCGTCGCGCCGCCGGCGGCGTGGCGCTCGAGCACCGCGCGCATCTGGGTGACCATCGGCTGGGGCGGGTGGACGTCCGCCCCGGGCCACCCCGGCACCGCGCCATCCTCGCCGAGGGTCCCGAAGTCCAACATCGACCGCTCGTTGACGACCATGTCCGCCGCACCGTGGACCCACAGCACCGGCACCGCCAGGCCCGCCGTGCCGAAGCCGGACAGGTCGAAGTGCTTCGGGCTGATCGCGTTCAGGATCCCCCGGTCCCCGGGCGCGACCCCGGGCCAGTTGTCCGACGGCACCGAGTCCCCCGGGTAGTGGTCGTCACCGACCGCGGCGGCCAGGATCCCGTCGACGATGAGGTCCTCGTCCCGGATGTCGTCCGGGGAGGGGAAGAAGATCGACCGGGTCACCGACCGCGGGGACGCGGGGTGGTCGCCGCCGCGCTCCTGCTCGCGCATGAGGCGGACGAGCTCGGGGTTGGCCCCTCCCCCGCCCGAGCCGGCGAAGTCCGGGGTGGTCGGGCTGCCGTCGGGCAAGGTGGCCCCGAACCCGTACGGGCTGATGGGGGCGACGAGGGTGAGGGACCGCACCGCCTCGGGCCGGTCCAGGGCGATCTGCATGACCACCCCGCCGCCCATGGAGTGCCCGACCAGGTGGACCGGGCCGAGGTCGAGCGCGTCGATCGCGGCGGTCACGTCGTCGGCCAGGTCCCGGACGCCGCGGGTGGCGTCGACCGGGCGCGGCGGGGTGGACCCGAACCCGCGCTGGTCGACGGCGACGGCGCGGAAGCCCTCGCCGAGCAGATCGGCCTGCTCGTCGAAGATCCGCGCGTCGGAGAGGTTGCCGTGGACGAACACGACCGGCTCGCCGGCGGTCCGGCCGTCGGTACGGACGTTGACGGGCCCGACGGCGGTGTCGAGCAGCTGGGCGGTCATGGTCATCGCGGGGTCCGATCATCCGACGGAGGTGTGGACGGACATCGTTCCTGAGAGGTGATTCACCTGTCAATCCCCGCGTGATCCCTGGGATGGATTCGACATCGTGGTCGCGCGGCCCGGGATGGAATCGACACCCAGGAACGGGAGGGGGAGGGGTGGCCAGACACCATGTGCCTCAGTCGTTCGTCCTGATCACTCCGGTGGTCATGAGCAACAGGGTCCCGTGTCGAATCCATTCGGGCGGTGACCACCACGACGGCACGGAGATGTCGAATCCATCCCGTGGGCCGGTTGACCAGCCGACGCGCGCCAGATCAGGCCGAGTGGATGGGGATGATCTCTCGGCGCACGACCGCGCCGTCGGCCAGGACCAGGCGGCCGCAGGTGGCGACCGGTTGGCGCCGGCGCTGGGTGGGAGATCCGGGGTTGAAGAGGATCTGGCCGTCGACGCCGACGGTGTCCCAGGGGATGTGGCTGTGGCCGAAGACGACGACGCCGGCGGTCGGGAACATGCGGTGCAGGCGTGCCTCACGGCCCTTCGCCGGCCCGCTGTCGTGGACCATCGCGACCGCCACGCCGGCGAGGTCGAGCTCGAGGCGCTCGGGCAGCTCCTCCTCAAGCCCCCGGTCGTTGTTGCCCA
This sequence comes from Euzebya sp., assembly GCF_964222135.1. Classification (NCBI taxonomy): domain Bacteria; kingdom Bacillati; phylum Actinomycetota; class Nitriliruptoria; order Euzebyales; family Euzebyaceae; genus Euzebya; species Euzebya sp. Next base: position 18,564 of record NZ_CAXQBR010000055.1, on the reverse strand, counting down.
GGACGGCGTGGACGGCTGCGTACCGGCCGAGGACGTCCAGCACCGCGCGGTCGGTGATGTCGCCGGCGTGCAGGATCACGTCGGCGGACTTGCACAGCGCGTAGACCTCCGGCGGCAGGTCCTCGGCGCGGGCAGCGGTGCGGTGGGTGTCGGCGATGACGGCGACCTGGAGCTCGGGCATCGTCGGCGTCCTACCCCGCCGTCGGACCCGCTCGACACCCCCCGGCGGCCCTGACTACGCTGTGGCCTGCTCGGCCGTGACTGGCGCACGGGTGGATCTGACCACCGGGGAGCGGCCCGAGCTCCACACGCCGCGCGCCTGGGCACCGCACCACGCAACCCACCACGCCAGCGAGGAGTCCCCGTGTCCCCCTCCCCAGAAAGTCGCTCCCCAGAGGGCCCGTCCCTCGAGAGCACCGCCTACCGCGCCAGCCTCGACGTCATCGGCGGCACCGACCCGCAGGTCGCTGACATGATCCGCGGCGAGTTGGGCAACCAGCGCAGCCAGCTCAAGCTGATCGCCAGCGAGAACTACGCCTCACCCGCCGTCCTGCTCGCGATGGGCAACTGGCTCAGCGACAAGTACGCCGAAGGCACCCCCGGCCACCGGTTCTACGCCGGCTGTGAGTGGGTCGACGAGGTCGAGTCGCTGGCCGCAGATCGCGCCCGTCAGCTGTTCGGGGCCGACCACGCCTACGTCCAGCCGCACTCGGGCATCGACGCGAACCTGGTCGCGTTCTGGTCGATCCTGTCCGCCCGCGTCGAGGCGCCCGCGCTGGCCGACCACGGCGTGAAGAACGTCGCCGCCCTCGACGAGGACGACTGGGAGGACCTCCGCCACCGCCTCAACGACCAGCGGATGCTCGGGATGTCGCTCGACGCCGGCGGGCACCTGACCCACGGGTTCCGGCCGAACATCTCCGGCAAGCTGTTCCACCAGCGGTCCTACGGCGTCGACCCCCAGACCGGGCAGATCGACTACGACGACGTCGCGCGGATGGCCAGGGAGTTCCGGCCGCTGATCATCGTCGCCGGCTACTCCGCCTACCCGCGGCTGATCGACTTCGCGCGGATGCGCGAGATCGCCGACGAGGTCGATGCCACGCTGATGGTCGACATGGCCCACTTCGCGGGGCTGGTGGCCGGCAAGGTCTTCACCGGCGACCACGATCCGGTCGCCCACGCGCCGGTCGTGACCACGACGACGCACAAGTCGCTCCGCGGGCCGCGCGGGGGGATGGTGCTGTGCACCGAGGAGTTCGCCCCGTTCGTCGACCGCGGCTGCCCGCTCGTGCTCGGCGGCCCGATGCCGCACGTGATGGCGGCCAAGGCGGTGGCGTTCGCCGAGGCGCTGACCGAGGAGTTCCGCACCTACGCCGGCCGGATCGTCGACAACGCGAAGGCGCTGGCGGAGGCGCTGGCCAAGCGGGACGTGACCGTCGTCAGCGGCGGGACCGACAACCACCTCGTGCTGATCGACACGGCCACGTCGTTCGACCTGACCGGCCGGCAGGCCGAGCAGGCGCTGCTCGACGCGGGCGTCGTGACGAACCGCAACTCGATCCCGGCCGACCCGAACGGCGCCTGGTACACCTCCGGCGTCCGCATCGGGACCCCGGCGGTCACGACCCTCGGCATGGGGACCGCGGAGATGGACGAGGTCGCCGACATCATCGCGACCGCGCTGTCCGCGACCACGCCGTCGTCGGAGTCCCAGGCCCGCTACGACCTCCCGGCGTCGACCGCGGAGGGGTGCCGCTCGCGTGCGGCGGACCTCCTGGCCCGCCACCCCCTCTACCCGGAGCTGGACCTGGGCTGACCCTGAGGTCTGGGGCTCAGCGCTCGCTGCGGTCCAGCCACTTGCTGGTGTCCGGCGGCTGCCAGGCAGCGAGCAGGTCGAGGACCTGGTCCGCGTCGGCCGCCGTCACCACCATGTCGCGGTGCGCCTGGGCGACGAAGCGCTGGGCGACCGCCCGGTCCATGAACTGGATGAGGGGCGCGAAGTACCCGTCGACGTCGACGATCCCGCACGGCTTGGTGTGGATCCCCAGCTGGGTCCAGGTGAGCGCCTCGAAGAACTCGTCCAGGGTCCCGAACCCGCCGGGGAGCATCACGAAGCCGTCGACCAGGTCGGCCATCAGCGCCTTGCGGTCGTGCATGGTCTCGACGACGTCGAGGCGGGTCAGCCCGCCGTGGCCGACCTCCCGGTCCATGAGGGCGCGGGTGATCACCCCGTGGACCTCGCCGCCCTCGGCCAGGACCGTGTCGGCGATCACCCCCATCAGCCCGACCCGGCCCCCGCCGTAGACCAGGCGGATGTCACGCCGCGCGAGGGCCCGGCCGAGCGCGGCGGCACCCTCGGCGAAGGACTCCCGGGCGCCCGGGCTGGACCCGCAGTAGACGGCGACGGCACGCAGGCGGGTTCGTGTGCGGCCTGGGGCGGTGGAGGGGTCGGTCATGGCCGGACCCAGGGTGCCGCGCCCGACCGGCGGTGGCCGGGAAGCCCCGCGGGCTCACACCGGCCGGCCCGCGCAGACCTCGGCCGTGCAGGTCTGCAGCTGGCCGACCGACACCCTCGACAGGGGGCTGGTGGACGGGAAGGGCTTGAGCGTCAGGCCGTCCACCACGAGCGGAGGAGCCGGCTCCGGGGGGTTCGGACCACCGCCATCCGTAGGCGGTTCGGCCACCCCGCCGGACCCGCCACCGTCCGAGCCGCCTCCGTCGGACCCACCACCGCCGAACCCACCACCGTAAGAGCCGCCACCCCCAGAGCCTCCTGACCCGCCGTCCTCAGGACCGTCGCCGGACCCCGGACCGGACCCGGAGCCGTCGTCCGCCCCTCCCCCGGCACCTCCGCCAGCGGGAGGCTCGGAGGGGTCGTCGGCCGGTGGCAGCTCCCCGTCGGCACCGAGGTAGGTGAACGCCTCGGCCAGCACCAACCGGGACCCGTCCCTGGCGATGACCTCGACGTCCACGACGCCAGGTGTGTGCACGGGGACGGTGACCACGACCGACGACGACCCGACGGACAGCACGTGGGCGTTCCGTCCGCCGAAGTGGACGTACGGATCAGCGGGCACCGGCGCGTCGACGGACACCGTCGCGGTCATCCCCCCAGTCCCGATCGGCGGCGACACCGACCCGGTGACGGGCGTGACCGCCGGCGCGTCGCCAGGTGCGGGTGGCGCGGTCGTCCCGTCCCCGGGCCCGGACCCGTCACCAGGGGGCGCACCAGGTCCCGACCCGGGGTCCCCTGACCCGCCACCGGCGCCCGACCCCGCACCGGTGTCCGAACCCGCACCGGCGCCCGACCCCGCACCCGCGTCCGACCCAGCACCCGCGTCCGATCCAGCACCAGTCCCGTCCCCCGCGCCGGAGCCCTCACCGGCACCCTCGCCTGGCGGGGTCCCCGCCCCCGCGCCGGAGCCGGACCCGGTGTCCGCACCGGAGCCGTCGCCAGTCCCGGGAACCGACCCGCCCCCCGGACCGGACCCGTCACCGGCACCGGAGCCACCCCCGGAGCCGTCCCCCGGCAGCGGGTCGCCCGGGCCGACGTAGTACCCGTCGCCGTCGTCCGTCCCCCCGTCCCCGGGGTCGCCCCCCGTCGATCCGCCGTCCGGTGGCGGCGCGCTCGAGCCGCCACCCGACCCGCCCTCGGCCGGGGGCTCGCTGACCCCCTCCTCCGGCGCCTCCGACGGACCGTCCTGGGGCATCGCCCCGACGGCGAACGCCACCAGCTGCGGGGTGTCCAGCGCCTCGCCGGCCGCGTCGACCAGCTCCACCAGCAGGACGTACCGGCCCGCTGGCAGGGTCCAGCCGAGCTCGACGTCGACCCCGTCGACCAGGTCGGCGGACGGGAAGGTGCCCAGCGGCAGGACCGCGCCGTCCGACGACGTCGTGGTGGGCCCACCCGCGACCGTCACCGGCAGGTCGACGACGCCATACAGGCGGTTCTGGTGGACCGTGCCGAGGGTCGCCCGGACCACGCCCTCAGCCGCGTCCATGGCCGTCGGGTCCGCTGTCACGTGAACCGTGGCAGTGTCCTCCTCCCCCGGCACGGCATCGCCGAACGAGCCGAAGTCCACCGCGAGGCCGACCTCGGCGTCCCGCGGGATGCCGACCGCCTCCGCGGCGTCCAACCGGCCTCCGGTGACGTTGTGCCCGGTGAGGCTGTCGAGGGGCTGGGCCGACGCCATCAGGGTCTGGCGCACCGCCGCACCCGAGGCACCGCGCTGCACGACGAGCGCGGCGGCGCCCGCCACGTGGGGGGTCGCCATCGACGTGCCCTGGTAGGACTCGAAGCGGCCCACCGGCACCGTCGACCAGATGTCGGTCCCCGGCGCGTGCAGGTCGACCAGGGTCGCCGAGCGGTTCGAGAACCACGACGGCCGGTCCGACGAGTCCGTCGAGCCGACCGAGATCATCGCGGGCACGTCGTAGGTGGCCGGGTAGGCGCCGGTCGCGGTGATGTCCCGGCCATCGTTGCCGGCCGCGGCGACCAGCGACAGGCCGGCCGCCGAGGCCCGCTGGACCGCAGCGAGCTCGGCGCTGACCGGGCGGTCCCCACCGATCGACATGTTGACGACGTCGGCCCCGTTCGCCACGGCGTAGTCGAGTGCCTGGGCGACCCAGCCGGTGTGCCCGTAGCCGCCGTCTGTGAAGATCTTGAGCGGCATGATGACCGCGTCCGGGGCCACGCCGACGACCCCCTCGCCGTCGGCGGCGGCGGCGATCGTCCCCGACACGTGCGTGCCGTGCCCGTGCCGGTCGGTCACATCGGCGTCGCCGTCCGCGAAGTCGTACCCGCGGCAGTCGTCGACGTAGCCGTTCCCGTCGTCGTCGCGTCCGTTGCCGCACACCTCGTCGACGTTGGTCCAGATCCGCCCCGCGAACTCCGGGTGGGTCAGGTCCAGACCCGTGTCGATCACCGCCACGACGACCCCCGCACCGGTCGCGCGGGTGCGCGCCTCCTCCCAGCGGATGTCCGCGCCGGGCGTCCTGGTGTTGGACAACCCCCACTGGCGGTCGTAGAGGTCGGCGAAGAGCTGCCGGGTGTCGTTGGGGTCGACGTCACCGATGCCGGGGAGGGCCGCGACCTCCTCGGCGGTGAGGCTGGTCGTGATCGCGAGGTAGCCCTGGCCGGCGGGCTCGACGTCCTCGATCCCCTCGACGGCCTCGAGGGCGGCCAGCAGGTCCGCGGGGTCGGTGGCCTCGACGACCAGACCGCCCGTGGGTGCCTCGTCGGCACCGTCGAGTTGCTCGAGCAGCACCCGGTCGGCCGGGGACAGGTCGGCGAACGGGAGGTGGAGGGGGTTGTCCGGGTCGTTGGCCCAGTCGATGTCCGGTGCGGGGGCGGCGGGGCTGGCGGGGACGGCCGGGTCGTCGGAGCTGACAGCGGGGGTCGCCTCGTCGACGATCTCGGCGACGAAGCGGTTGAGCCCGTCCTGTGGCTCGACCGGGTCGGACCAGGCCGTCGTCGCAGCCGCTGCCGGCGGCGCGCTGCGGACCTGCGCGAGCAGCCCGGGGCCGAACGGCAGCACGCCCACCACCGCGATGCCGGCGAGGACCTGCCCGCGCCGACCCGAGAACCATCCGTCCATGGACCCGCCTCCACCTGCCGGCACCGGAGAGCACCGATCGTGATGTGTAGCTACTGAGCGTGACCATCGTCCAGGACCGGCGCTGCTGGAGGCCATATCCGACACGGCCCGATGTGACTGGTCAGCGCGGTCTGGCATGGTGGGCACATGGCACTCCTCCCCGACGCACCGATCGAGACCATGGCCGACCACCTCGCCGCCGGCGGTGGCGAGGGCCTCGAGAACGCCATCGCCCTGGACCCCGACGAGGTGATCGCGGAGATCACCGAGTCCGGGCTCCGCGGGCGTGGCGGGGCGGGGTTCCCGACGGGTGCGAAGTGGGCGTCGGTCTCCGGCCAGCCGGACCTGGGCGACGTCTACCTGGTGTGCAACGCCGCTGAGGGGGAGCCCGGCACCTACAAGGACCGCGCGCTCATCGCGGCCAACCCCTTCCAGCTGGTGGAGGGGGTGCTGATCGCGGCGTACGCCATCGGCGCGCGGGGGGCGGTGATCGCGGTGAAGGCCCGCCACACCCACCACGTCGCCCGGCTCGAGCAGGCCATCGATGCCGCCGTCGCGGCCGGCTGGCGGGGCGCGGACCGCGTGGAGCTCGTCACCGGCCCGGACGAGTACCTCTTCGGCGAGGAGAAGGCGATGCTCGAGGTCATCGAGGGGAAGAACCCGATGCCGCGGATCCTCCCGCCGTACATGCAGGGGCTCTTCGCCACGATGGACCGGCCGAACCCGACCGCGGTCAACAACGTCGAGACCCTGAGCCACGTCGCCTGCATCCTGCGCGACGGCGCGGCCGCGTGGCGGTCGGAGGGGACGGAGGGCGCACCCGGCACGTTGGTCTTCACCGTGACCGGCGACGTGCCCCGGCCCGGGGTGTACGAGCTGCCGCTCGGCACGTCGCTCCGCACGCTCATCTGCGAGCTCGCCGGGGCGGAGGAGCCCCGGTGGATCATCTCGGGGACCTCGAACACGGTCATCACCCCGGACCTGCTGGACCTGCCGATGGACTTCGACTCCTTCGCCGAGGCGGGCACCGGGCTCGGCTCGGGCGGCTTCGTGGTCTACGGCGCCGACCGCGATCCCGTGCAGGTCACGACCGCGCTGGCGGAGTTCCTCGCCGTCGAGTCCTGCGGGCAGTGCAACGCCTGCCAGCTCGGCACGGCCGCCATGGCCGACCACCTCCACGCGCTGGACGAGGGGCGGGGAGGCCCGGAGGACCTCGAGGGGATCCGCGGGTGGCTGCCGCACGTCACCGACGCGAACCGGTGCTACCTGCCCGTCGGCGCGCAGCTGACGATCGGATCGATGCTGGACGAGTTCGGTGAGGCGTTCGCCGCGCGCGCCGCCGGTGCCGGCGCCGTGCCCGCCGAGCACCGGGCCCCGGTCCCGAAGATCGAGTCCCTCACCGAGGGCCACGCGACGTTCGACCCCGACTACCACCGCAAGCGCCGGGACTGGTCCTACGCCGACGAGGGCTGACGTCCCGGACGGGCCGATCGGCCCTAGGACGGGCGGCCACCTGACCCTCCACCGCCGCGACAGGCGGGGAGATGGTGGTGCTGAGCGCGGCCGATCATCGGCGCCGCGCGGACCGGAGGTGCCATGTCCACCGCCATCGCAGCCGTCTCGACGGACCTCGCGGCCCGCGCCAGCGGCGTGGTGAAGGTCTACGGCGAGGGCCCCAACCGCGTCGAGGCGCTGCGAGGCGTCGACCTCGACCTGCCCGCCGCGCGGTTCACCGCGATCATGGGCCCGAGCGGCTCGGGCAAGTCGACCCTGATGCACTGCCTCGCCGGCCTCGACGGCATCGACGGGGGCCGCATCGAGATCGGCGGGCAGGACGTGTCGGCGATGTCCGACCAGGAGCGGACGCTCCTGCGCCGCGACCACGTGGGGTTCGTCTTCCAGGCGTTCAACCTGGTGCCGAGCCTGACCGCGCTCGAGAACATCACCCTCCCCCTCGACCTGGCCGGCCGCCGACCGGACCAGGCGTGGCTCGACCAGCTGGTGGAGATCACCGCCCTCGGCGACCGGCTGCGGCACACGCCGGCCGAGCTGTCCGGCGGGCAGCAGCAGCGCGTCGCCGTCGTCCGCGCCCTGATCACGCGACCGGCGATCGTCTTCGCCGACGAGCCGACCGGCAACCTCGACTCGCGCTCCAGCGCCGAGCTGCTGACGTTCCTCCGCCGGTGCGTGACCGACCTCGGCCAGACCCTGGTCATGGTGACCCACGACCCGACAGCGGCGTCCTACGCAGACCGGGCCATCTTCCTCGACGACGGCCGGGTCGTGGACGACATGGATGCGCCGACCATCGAGCGGATCCTCGACCGCATCAAGGTGCTGGAGGCCTGAGCCGGACGGGAGGCAGGTGAGGGGCCATGTGGAAGATCACGCTCAAGGGTGTCCGGTCCCACAAGGTGCGGCTGGTCCTGACGACGGTGTCGGTCGTCCTGGGCGTCGCGTTCGTGTCGGGGACGTACGTGCTGACCGACACGATGCAGGCGGTCTTCGACGACCTGGTCCGCGGCGGCAGCCAGACCATCGACGTGATGATCCGACCCGCGGTGGCCGAGGACATCGCCATCGGCAGCGAGGCGTCCTACTACGGCGCCCCGACCCTGCCGGAGGACCTCGTCAGCGAGGTCGGCGCGGTCGAGGGGGTGGAGCGCGCCGAGGGGTCGGTGGAGGGCTACGCCCAGATCGTGACCCCCGACGGGACCCCCATCACGCCGATGGGGCCGCCGACGCTCGGCGTGTCCTGGTCCCTCGGCGGCGACCGGGTCGTGCGCGACGGCGGCCACGAGCCGACGGCCGACGACGAGGTCGTGATCGACGCGATCACCGCCGACCGCAACGGCTTGGGGGTCGGCGACCGGGTGCAGATCGTGTTCGCCGCGACACCGCCGCGGACCTTCACGGTCGTGGGGCTGTCGACGGTGCCCGACGGTGACAACCTCGCGGGGGCGACGCTGGCGGAGTTCGACTTCGCGACCGCCCAGCAGGTGCTCGACCTGCCCGGCGTGGTGACCGGCATCACCGTCCGCGGCACACCGGATGTGGACGCCGACGACTTGGCCGACCGTGTGGCCGCCGTGCTCCCCGACGGCGCCGAGGCCATCACCGCCGCGGACTGGGCGGACGAGACGATGGCCCAGATCTCCGACGCGCTCGGGTTCCTGACGACCGCCCTCGGCGTGTTCGCCGCGATCGCGCTGGTGGTCGGCGCCTTCATCATCGCCAACACGTTCTCGATCACCGTGGTGCAGCGGACCCGCGAGTTCGCGCTGTTCCGGGCGCTGGGCGCCAGCCGGCGCCAGATCGTGCAGGCCGTCCTGGGTGAGGCCGTCGTCGTCGGCGTGCTCGCCTCCGCGCTCGGGGTCGTCGCGGGCCTCGGCCTCGCGCTGCTCCTGCAGGGGCTGTTGGACGCCTTCGGCATGGACATGCCCACGGGTGCGCTCGTGCTCGAGCCCCGCACCGTGGTCGTCTCCCTCGCCGTGGGGATCGTCGTCACGGCCGCGTCGGCGCTGCTGCCCGCCCGCCGGGCGGCCGGCATCCACCCGATGGCGGCGCTGCGCGACACCCAGGTCGTGGCCTACCGGCCACCGCGCGCGCGGATGGCGGTGGGCCTGGGCGCTGCGGTGGCCGCAGCCGCGCTGCTGGGCTACGGCGGCATCGCCCGGCCCGACAGCGCCGGCGTGCTCGTGGGTGCCGGTGCCGGCCTGTCGCTCCTGGCCCTCGTCACGACCGGACCGGCGCTGACCCGGCCGGTCCTGCGGCTGCTCGGCGGGGACGGCGCCCACCTCGGCGCGGTCGGTCGGCTGGCTCGTCGGGCCAGCCTGCGGACCCCTCGCCGGACGTGGACGACCGCGGCGGCCCTGACCGTCGGCCTGGCCCTGGTGAGCGCGGTCGCGGTCATGGCGGCGTCGATGAAGGCGTCGGTGGCGGGTGCCCTGGACCGCACGCTCCGCGCCGATGTGGTCCTGACGGCGGGCAGCGCGTTCATGGGCGGGTCGGTGCCGACGGTCCTGGCCGAGGAGCTCGCGGCACTGCCCGAGCTGGCGGTGGTGTCCCCCCTCCGCGCCGGGTTCGGCGCGATGGAGGGGGAGTCCGCCACGGTCATCGCGGTCGAGCCGAGCTCCTGGGACGGGGTGGCGGCCACCACGTTCACCGAGGGCTCGGTCGCGGATCTGGAGGCCGCTCGCACGGTGGCCGTCGACGCGGAGGTGGCCACGGCCCAGGGCTACGCCGTGGGCGACGTGGTCACCGGCCGGTTCCCCGGCTCCGGCGAGATCGAGCTGCGGATCGCCGCGATCTTCGAACCCGACGACTTGGTGTCGGGGTGGATGACCTCGACGGCGACCTCCGACGAGCTGCTCACCCAACCGATGGACGCCGCCGTCCTGGCCGCGGCCGCCGACGGGGTGGATGCCGTGGAGGTGCAGGCCGCGGTGGCCGCGGTCGCCGACGCCTACCCCTCGGTCGTCGTCCAGGACCGCACCGAGTACGGCGAGACCGTCGCCGGGCAGGTCGACCAGCTCCTCGCGCTCGTCACCGCCCTGCTCGGCATGGCGCTGTTCATCGCCGTCCTCGGCATCATGAACACGTTGGCGCTGTCCATCAGCGAGCGCACCCGCGAGATCGGGATGCTCCGCGCGGTGGGCATGACCCGCCGGCAGGTGCGGGCCATGGTCCGCTGGGAGTCGATCGGCGTGGCCGCGCTGGGGGCCCTGGTCGGCCTCGCGCTCGGCTCGGTGCTGGGGTGGGCCACGACCCGCGCGCTGGGCGAGCAGGGCATGACGGCCTTCGTCGTCCCGGTCCTGCAGCTGGCCGGCGCGGCCCTGCTGGCCGTCCTGGCGGGTGTGCTCGCCGCCGTCCTGCCGGCCCGGAGCGCGGCGCGACTGGACGTGCTGCGGGCCATCGCGGTCGAATGACGTCGCGGAACCACGAAACCCCCCGCTGAGCAGGGGGTTTCGCAGGGGTTGGGCACTGATCCATCGCTGGAGCAGGCCTCGAGCGGACGACGGGATTCGAACCCGCGACCCCCACCTTGGCAAGGTGGTGCTCTACCAACTGAGCCACGTCCGCGCGGACCGGGAAGTATGGCCCGGCGGCCACGCGTTCGCAACCCGACCACGTCCTCGCCAGGGGACGTTCGACCCTGCCCGCCCGTCCCGCGCCGGCCTACCGTCGAGGTGTCCCACCGCTCAGCTCCGGAGGTGCGCCATGACCGCCACCACCACCCCGACCGCACGCCCCGGGGGCCGCGTGGCGCGACGCCCGTGGCGAGGTGCCACCCGACTCGGCCACGTCATCGCCCTCGCGGTCGACCTCGGCCTGATCGTCCTCATCCACGTCGAGCCCGGCTGGGAGTCGGTCTCGGCGATCACCCCCGACGCCGCCCGGGTGATCGGCCTCGTCACCGCATCCCTCGTCGTCGGCGCGGCCGCCAACGCCGCGTTCGTGGTGTCGGACGCCTCCGCCGTCCGGGCCGTGGGCGACCTGGCGGTGGACGCGGTCGCGTTCGCCGCGACGCTGCAGATCCTGCAGGTCTTCCCGTTCGACTTCGGGGAGTGGTCGCAGGACTGGTCGACCCCGCTGCGGGTGCTGCTGGTCATCGGCCTGGTCGGAGCGGCCATGGGCGCCGCCGAGGCCGTCATCCGCCTGCTCGCCGCCCCCGCCCGAGACCGCACCGGACGCTGAGGACCCCGCACCGCGAGCCGTCGTGGCACGATCCGGCACGTGACGACGACAGGTGGCGCGGAACGCCAGCGGCTCGCCGAGGACGCCGCGGGCACGGTCGCCTGGCGCCGCTGGGGCGCCTACGTGTCCCTCCGGCAGTGGGGGACGGTGCGCGAGGACTACTCTGCGGACGGGAACGCCTGGGCCCACCTGCCGTTCGACCACGCCCGATCCCGCGCCTACCGCTGGGGCGAGGACGGCCTGGCGGGGATCTGCGACCGCTGGCAGCACCTCTGCCTGGCCGTGGCCCTGTGGAACGGGCGGGACCCGATCCTCAAGGAGCGGCTGTTCGGCCTCGCCAACGAGGAGGGCAACCACGGCGAGGACGTCAAGGAGCACTGGTGGCCCCTCGACGCCACCCCCACCCACAGCCTGCTGGTGTGGCGCTACCGGTACCCGCACGCGGCGTTCCCGTACGACCGGCTCCGCGAGGAGAACCGGCGCCGATCACGCCAGGAGCCCGAGTTCGAACTGCTCGACACCGGCGTCCTCGACGGCGACCGGTTCACCGACGTCGACGTCACCTGGGCCAAGGACGGCCCGGAGGCGATCGTCGGCCGGATCACCTGCACCAACCGCGGACCGGAGCCGGTGACCCTCCACGTCCTGCCGACCGCCTGGTTGCGCAACACCTGGTCGTGGGGCCGGGACGCGCGCCACGCCCGCCCCTCCCTCGCCGTCGACGACGCGACCGGCGCGGTCCGCGTCGACCACCCGACCCTCGGCACCCGCTGGGTCGACGTCGCGGGCGACCACCGCTGGTTGACGTGCGACAACGAGACCAACGTGCCGCTCCTGTACGGCGCGGAGCCGACGACGCCGTACCCGACCGACGGCATCGGCGACCACGTGATCAGCGGCGCGCCGACGGTCAACCCCGACGGGACCGGCACGAAGGCCGCGGTCTGGATCATCCTCACCCTCCCCCCGGGTGAGCCGCAGTCGGTCCACCTCCGCCTCGACGATCACCGGCCCGGCGCGCCACTCGAGCCCGACGCCGTCGACGCGGTCATCGCCACCCGCACCGCCGAGGCCGACGCGTGGCACGCCTCACTCGTGCCCGAGGGCACCGACGCCGAGGCGGTGCTCGTCCACCGCCGCGCCGTCGCCGGGCTGATCTGGACCCAGCAGTACTACCGCTACCACGTCGCGGAGTGGCTGGAGGGCGACCCCGCCCAGCCCCCTCCCCCACCGGGTCGCGAGCACATCCGCAACGGCGCGTGGACCCACCTGGGCAACACCGACATCATCTCGATGCCCGACGCCTGGGAGTACCCGTGGTACGCGGCCTGGGACCTCGCCTTCCACTGCGTCGCCTTCGCCCACGTCGACCCGGCGTTCGCGAAGGACCAGCTCATCCTGCTGTGCCGCGAGTGGTACATGCACCCCTCGGGCCAGCTGCCCGCCTACGAGTGGGCCTTCGACGACGTCAACCCGCCGGTCCACGCCTGGGCGGCCCTCGAGGTGTTCCGGCGCGACGCCGCGGCGACCGGTGCGCCGGACTTCGAGTTCCTGGAGCGGGTGTTCCACAAGCTGCTGCTCAACTTCACCTGGTGGGTCAACCGCAAGGACGCGGAGGGGCGGAACGTCTTCGGCGGCGGGTTCCTCGGCCTCGACAACATCGGGCTGTTCGACCGGTCCGAGGAGTTGCCCGGCGGCGGACGCCTCGAGCAGGCCGACGGGACCAGCTGGATGGCCGCGTACTCGCTGCACATGCTCTCGATCGCCGTCGAGCTCGCCGCCCACGACCCCGTCTACGAGGACGTCGCCACCAAGTTCTTCGAGCACTACCTGGCGATCGCCCGGGCGCTGTCCGACCTCGGGCTGTGGGACGAGGAGGACGGCTTCTTCTACGACGTCCTCCACCTGCCGGGCCGCGAGGCGATCCCGTTGAAGGTCCGCTCCGTCGTGGGGCTGCTGCCGCTGATCGCGGCCACGGTCCTCGAACCCGAGCTGCTGGCCGGCCTGCCCGACTTCGACCGCCGGATGCAGTGGTTCCTCCGCCACCGCCCCGAGCTGGCCGGCAACGTCTTCGGGCTCGCCCGCGCCCGCCACCACGGCGGCGGGGACCGGTGGCTGCTGAGCGTCCTGTCACCCCAGCGGCTGCGCCGGGTCCTGGCCCGGCTGCTCGACCCGGACGAGTTCCTGTCCGCCCACGGGCCGCGGACGCTGTCGGCGGCGCACGCGGCCGAGCCGGTCCGGCTGGACCTCGACGGCGTCGTCCACGAGGTCCGCTACGAGCCCGGCGACTCCCCCAGCCCGATGTTCGGCGGCAACTCCAACTGGCGCGGCCCCATCTGGTTCCCGCTCGCGGTCCTGCTGATCGACGGCCTGCGGACCTACGACCAGTTCTTCGGCGATGCGCTGACCGTGCCGCACCCGACCGGCAGCGGCGAGGATCGTCGGCTGGGGGCGGTCGCCGACGACCTCGCGGACCGCCTGGTCGGGTTGTTCCTCCCCGACGCCGACGGACGGCGCCCGCTCCACGCGGACCGGCCGGTGCTCGACGCAGACCCCCACTGGCGGGGGATGGTCACCTTCCCCGAGTACTTCCACGGCGACTCCGGCGCGGGGTTGGGCGCGAGCCACCAGACCGGCTGGACCGCCCTGGTCGCCACGCTGATCGCCCGCGGGCACCCGATCGTGTCGCGCACCCCGTCGGCCTGACGGACGGGTGGGCGGCCGGAGGGCTGGGAAGGACTGCGGGATGGGCATCACGGCGTCGATCACGCCCAGCCTGGCCGAAGCGGTCCTGCAGTCCCGAGCGGTCCTGGCCGGGCTGCTCGAGGGTGCCAAGCGCACGGGGGCGCTGCCGGCCCGGACGGTCGCACCTGCGGCGGTCGCCGAGGGGATGGACCACCTGGTCGGGGCGTGCGAGCGCGCGGTGGACACCCAGGCGACCGTCGAGGCGGACCTCGGGACGCGGGTCGAGGCGGCCCGGCTGGTGCTGTACCTGCACGCCACCTCCCACTGGGTCGCCGCTGAATCCGCCCGCACCGGTCGCGGGCCCCTGCTGACCCCGCACGACGCGGTGGTGCTCGCGTCGAGGCAGTGGATCCCCACCACCCGGCCGGACCCCGCACCGCGGTGGCTGGACGCGCTGCCGGTCGGCCTGGTCCGCCTGTCCCCGTCGGGGTTCATCGACGTGGCCAACCGCTGCGCCCGCACCCAGCTCGGCCTCGACGAGTCCACGTGCCTGTTCGACCGGCTGCCGCCCGACGAGGCGCTGTGGCTCGGCTACGTGCTGACCGAGGAGGGCGAGGTCAGCGGCGAGGCGGAGTTCCGGCCCGTCGAGGGCTCCAGCGCCGGCCTGACCGTGCGCGGGGATGTCCGAGACGCCAACGGTGATGACCAGGTCGGCGGGTGGGTCCTGGCCCTCCGGGACGTGTCGGACGTCGACGGCCTGCAGCAGCTCCAGCACGAGGCCTCGACCGACGAGCTGACCGGCCTGCTCAACCGGCGCCGGTTCCTCGACCGGCTCGACGCGGAGCTGCGCCGCCCGGCCGAGCTCGGGATCCCGTTCGCCGTCGTGATGATCGACCTGGACGACTTCAAGCAGGTCAACGACACCCACGGCCACGAGGCCGGCGACCGGGTGCTCCGGATCGTGTCCCGTCGGCTGCAGCGCGGCCTGCGGGGCAACGACGTGGCCGCCCGGCTGGCCGGTGACGAGTTCGTCGTCCTGCTCGACGACGTGCGGCAGCGCGACGCCCACGCCGTCATCGACCGCATGCGCCACGCACTGACCGAGCCGCTGTCGCTTCCCGACGGGACGCTGATCCGGGTCCACGCGTCCTTCGGCACCGCGGTCGTGCCCCCCGGCGACGAGCGGCACGGCCAGGCGGTGCTCTCGGCGGCCGATCGGGCCATGTACGCCGACAAGGCGCAGCGCCGGTCGACCCGCGCCCGGCCGGAGGTGACCACACCGGTCCAGGTCCCCTCCGAGCAGCTGGACGTCTCCGCCACGCTGGTCCAGTTCTCCCGCATCCTCGCCGCGAACCAGAGCGTCGACGCGATCCTCACCGCGCTCGGGGACTTCTGCACAGAGCTCCTGCCCGTCGACGGCGCTGGCGTCCTGCTGCTCGACGACGGGGAGCTCACGGTCGCCACCACCAACAGCCCCCTCGGCGATGCCGCCGAGGCGCTCGAGGCCGAGCTCGGCGACGGACCGTGCACCGAGGCGATCCGGACATCGCGCCCGGTGTCGGTCCCCGACCTGCAGGACGCCGTGGGGCGCTACCCGACCTTCGCCCCCCGTGCGCTCGCGGCCGGCATCCGCAGCGTCCACGGCGTGCCGCTCATGTCGCACGAGGACCTCGTCGGATCCCTGGACCTGATCGCTGCGACTCCGCTCACCATCAGCGAGCACCAGCTCGAGACCGTGCAGATGCTGGCGGACGTGGCCGTCGCCTACATCGTCACCGCGCAGCTGCACCAGGAGCAGACCCGCCTGGCCACCCAGCTGCAGCACGCCCTGCAGAGCCGCGTGGTCATCGAGCAGGCCAAGGGGCTCCTGGCCGAGCGGCACGGTGAACCACCCGACGCGGCGTTCGAGCGGCTGCGCCGGCACGCGAGGCGGCACCAGGAGAAGGTGCACGCCGTCGCCGAGCGGGTCGTCGCCGGGCTGCTCGACGTCTGAGGTGCCGCGATCGGTCGCGGCGGGGTGCGCGGCAGGATCGTCGCGAGCGTGCATCATGGAGGGTGTCGGCGTCGTGCGGGTCAGTCCCGCGGCACGCTGGCGGGTCGTCTTCCTCGAGAGGTGGGCGCTCCACCGTCCTCGCTGCGGCGGTGTCCCCCTGCAGCACGCCCCACGCGGGCGCTCCCCCACCTACGAAGGCTGATCCTTGCCTGCAACCGAAACCCGACGTCGCCCTGCCCGCACCGCTGGCGGTGACGACTTCGCCGCCCTCGGCGTCGATCGCGCCATCGCCTCGCGGCTGGCCCGCGACGGCATCACCACCCCCCGCCCCATCCAGGTCGACACCGTCGCCGCCGCCCTGGACGGCCGCGACGTGTGCGGCCGGGCACCCACGGGGTCCGGGAAGACCCTCGCGTTCGCCCTCCCCGCGGTCCACGTGGCCCCCGGCCAGGGCCGCCCGGTCGTCGCGATCCTGGCGCCGACCCGCGAGCTGGCCCTCCAGATCACCGAGGTCGTCCGGCCGCTCGGCGACATGCGCGGCCTGCGCACCTGGGCGCTGATCGGCGGCACCAACATCAAGCGCGACATCGCGGCGCTGAAGGCCGGCGTCGACATCGTGATCGGCTGCCCGGGCCGGATGGTCGACCTGGTCCAGCGGAAGGCCCTGAAGCTCGGCGACGTCCGGCTGGCGGTGCTCGACGAGGCCGACCGCATGGCCGACATGGGGTTCATCCCCGACGTCACCCGGCTGCTCGACGCCACCCGCTGCGCGGACGGGCAGCTGCTGCTGTTCTCCGCCACCCTCGACGACACCACCGCGAAGCTCGAGGCGCGCTACAGCCACGACCCGGTCCGCGTGGACGTCGGCGCCGCGCCGACCGCCAGCGGTGACGTGTCCCACACCTGGTACACCCTCGACCGCCCGGACCGCCGTGAGGTCGTCCAGTCGATCCTGGCCGACCACCGCTCGGCGATCGTGTTCTGCCGCACCAAGCGCGGCGCGGACCGGCTCGCCAAGCAGCTGACCCGCAACGGCTGCGACGCCGCGGCGATCCACGGCGACCGCTCGCAGAACCAACGCCAGCGGGCGCTGGCGGCCTTCACCGAGGGTCGCACCCGCGTCCTCGTCGCCACAGACATCGCCGCCCGCGGCATCCACGTGGACGACGTCGACGTGGTCGTGCACTACGACCTGCCGGCCGCCCCCGAGGACTACGTCCACCGGTCGGGTCGCACCGGTCGGGCCGGTGCCGACGGCGCGGTCGTCGCGCTGGTGTGCCGGGACTCCGAGGCGGACGGCAAGGCCCTCGCGCGCAAGGTCGGCGTGGACGTCACCTGGGCGCGGCACGGCGGCGGACGCCCGACCCCCGTCACGGAGCGGCCGCAGCCCGCCGCCCAGCGCCAGCACACCGGCGGTCCGCGCGGCAGCCGCGGCGGGACCGCCGCACCGTCCGGCGGACGCCGTGGCGGTCGCGGACGGCGTCCCCGCCGGAACGGCTAGCGCCCCGTCGAGCCGAACCCGCCCTCCCCGCGGACGCCCGCGGGGAGGGCGTCCACCTCGACCAGCAGGGCGTGCTCGACCCGCTGGATGAGCAGCTGGGCGATCCGATCGCCCCGCTCCAGCCGGATCGTCGCCGACGGGTCCAGGTTGATCAGCGGGACGAGCAGCTCACCCCGGTAGCCGGCGTCCACGGTCCCCGGGGAGTTGACGATGCCGAGGCCCTGGCGCACCGCGGTCCCCGACCGCGGGTGGATCAGCCCGACGTGGCCCTCGGGGATCGCGACGGCGATGCCGGTGGGCATCAGCGCCCGGGTCCCGGGCGGCAGGACCCGGCGCTCGCGGGCGTGCAGGTCCAGGCCGGCATCGCCGGGCCGGGCGTAGCGCGGGAGCGGCAGGTCGGGGTCGAGGCGGCGGACCGGCACGCGCACCCCTCCCCCGGTCTCGGCCGGTGCGACGTCGGCCCGCGCGGGTGTCGTCCCGCCGGTCAGGTCCTTGGTCATCACGATCAACCCCGTCGGGACGTCGTCGATCCGCACCCACCCGGGCAGCACCGCCACCTCGGCGTAGCCGTGGGCGGCGTAGAACCGCTCCCGGCCGGTCCCGGCGCGGACGTCGAGGGTCAGCAGGGACACCCCGCGCGCCACCGCCCGGGCCTCGATGGCGGCGAGGAGGGCCGCGCCGATGCCCCGACCGCTCACGGCCGGGTCGCGCTGCAGCTTGAGGACCTCGCCGCGGTGGGCGCGGACGGCGCCGGCGTGGACCCGCAGGAACCCGAAGCCGACCACCGCGCCGTCGTCCTCGGCGACGACCAGGTCGAGGGTGCCGTCCAGGCGCGCACGCGCGACCTCATCCCACATCGACGCGACCTCGTGGGCGACCTGGGCGGGGGTCACGGGTGCGGCGAACCCGACCGAGCCGCCGGCGTTGGTGACGGCGACCCACATGGCCTGCAGCCGGTCGATCAGGGACTCGGTCAGAGGGGGGTTGACGACGGTGGTCAGCACGGCGCGGGACCCTACACCGGGTCCGGGCCCGTCCCGCGCCTCACGCACCCACCGGTGTGTCGGGAGAGCCGTCGTGTCGACGGG
>NZ_CAXQBR010000054.1 GCF_964222135.1 Euzebya sp. | reverse complement strand
CGCGGCGGAGGCCGAGGCCTTCGCCCGGTCGATCACCGCGGAGGCGGCGAAGCCCATCACGGCGTCCCGCGGCGAGGTCGCGCGGTGCATCGACACCCTCCGGTTCTCCGCTGCGGAGGCGCGGACGCTCGTCGGCGAGATGGTGGCGATGGAGGCGTCGGAACCCGGCACCGGACGGCTGGGCTTCGCCCTGCGCGTGCCGCTCGGCGTGGTCGCCGCGATCACCCCGTTCAACTTCCCCCTCAACCTGGTCGCCCACAAGGTCGCGCCCGCGCTGGCCGCCGGCTGCCCCGTCGTGCTGAAGCCCGCCCCGCAGACGCCGCTGACCGCGCTGCGGTTCGTGGCGCTCCTGGAGGCGGCCGGCATGCCGCCGGGTTGGGTGCAGGTCCTCACCGACGGCGGTCGTGAGGCCGCCGAGCCTCTGGTGGCCCACCCGGTGCCGCAGATGGTCACGTTCACCGGCAGCGTGGCCGTCGGGTGGTCGATCGCGGCCGCGGCTCCGAAGAAGCGCGTGGCGCTGGAGCTGGGATCGAACGCCCCCGTGATCGTCGCGGCCGACGCCGACGTCGACCTGGTCGCGCGGAAGGTGCGTGCGGGCGGGTTCTCCTTCGCGGGTCAGAGCTGCATCTCCGTCCAGCGGATCCTGGTGCACCGCCCCCGGCACGCCGAGCTGTGCGATGCGCTGGTCCGGGAGGTCAGCCAGATCGTCGTCGGCGACCCCGCGGATGAGGCGACGGAGGTGGGCCCGATGATCTCCGCACGTGAGACGGCCCGCCTGCAGACCTGGATCGACGACGCCGCGGCGGAGGGGGCGCGCGTGCTCGTCGGTGGCAAGGTCGACGACGGCGTCCTCCTGCCCACCGTGGTGGACCAGCCCCCGCCGGACGTGGACCTGTGCCGGCGGGAGGCCTTCGGCCCCGTCGTGGTGGTCGTACCTGTCGACGATGTCGACCAGGCCATCGCAGTCGCGAACGACACCGACTACGGCCTGCACGCCGCCATCTTCACCACCGACCTCGATGTCGCGATGCGCGCGGTGCGCGAGCTCGACTTCGGCGGGGTGGTGGTGAACGACGTGCCCACGGTCCGGGTGGACCAGCAGCCCTACGGCGGTGTGCGCGACGCCGGGAACACCCGTGAGGGTCCGGCGCACACGGTCCGGGAGATGACCGAGCTCAAGTTCGTCTCCCTGCCGCTGGGCTGACCGGCCGGCGCGGCGTCAGCTGGCTGCGTCGTCCAGGCGCTCGGCCTCCGCGCGGGCCTCCTCGGCACGGCGCTCGGCGGACGCAGCCGTTCGCTCGGTGCGCTGCTTGGTCGCGGCGGCCGCGGACGCCTTCTCCGACGCCTTGCGGCGCGTGGCGTCCGCCGCCTCCTCGACGAGCTCCTCACGGGTTTCCGCGGCGACCTCCGCCGACTGCTCGCGGGCGGCTGCCTGCTGGCGCACCGCGGCCTTCTCCTCGGCCTCCTCGGCGCGGATCTCCGCCTTCTCCCGCTCGGCCGCCCGCCGTTCGCGGGCGGCGACCTCGCGGGCCTGCTCGGCCTTCTGCTCGGCGACCGCGCGCTCGGCGACGGCCTCGCGCTGCTTGTCGCCCTTCGCGCCCTGGAGCTGGCCGGCCTCGCGGAGGTCCTCGTCGCCCAGCAGCGTGCCGGTGACCTCCTTCCCCACGCCGACGACGCGGTTGACGAAGCCGGCCTGGGCCTCGTCGCGGGGGTTGGTCAGCGCCCGGTAGGCGGCGAGGGGCAGGGTGATGACGCGGCCCGAGAGGCGTGCGACGGCCATCGGGATGGACAGCGGGTTCATGGCGGGGTCCTCACGTCTGGCGATCAGGGTCATCCATGGCGATTCCCCGCCTGTGACGCCCGGTAACGGGGGTGGGGTGGTCCGATCAGACGGTTCGGGCCAGGCGTCGTCGGGACTCCTCGGGGGAGGACGTGCGGGAATGCCGAACGATCACACGGAGGAACGGGACATGGGCACCAGCGAGCGTGGAGGCGCACTCGACCGCGTCGTGGGGAAGGCGAAGGAGGCCATCGGCAAGGCGGTGGGCGACGAGGACCTCGCGGCGAAGGGCCTGCTGCAGCAGGAGGAGGGGGCTGCGCGCGACGCCGCCGTCTCCGAGCGCGCCCGGGCCGAGGCCGCCCGCAAGGCCGGGGAGCAGGTCTACGACGAGGAGATGTCCGAGGCCGCGCAGGAGCGCGCGGAGGCGACGCGGGCCGAGCAGGAGAGGAAGGCGGAGATCCGCGAGCACGCCCGGGAGCGCGAGGAGGCGATCGCACGGGATGCGGCCCGGCGCGAGCAGACCGTCGAGCAGCGGGCCCAGGCGCGCGAGGCCGCCGTGGAGCACCTCCACGAGGCCGCTCTCCGCCGGGCCGAGGAGATCGAGGAGGAGGCCGCGGAGCACGCGCGGCAGGCCCGCCGGGCCGAGGCGTCGGCCAGCGAGCTCGACGACCTGCAGGAGGACGCTGAGCGGGGGCGCTGAACCAGCTGGTGCGGTCAGCTGGGCGTCGTCAGCTGGCGGTCAGGTGGCGGTCAGCTGGGCGCCGTCCAGCGGCGTCGGACCTCGGCCAGCACGTCGTCGAGGTCCACGGCCAGCGCGCGGGCCGAGCGGACGAGCGCGTCGACCTCGTCGGCGAGGGACAAGGTCGCCGGGTCCACGCCGTCGGCGACGGTCGTCCCGCGCCCGACACGGCTGACGACGACCCCCTCGTCGACCAGCACCCGGTAGGCCCGCTGGACGGTCTCGAGGGTCACGCCGCTCGCCTCGGCGAGGTCGCGCCCTGACGGCAGCCGGTCGCCCGGGACCAGCTCGCGGGCGGCGACCTGGCGGCGGATCGCGGCGGCGATCTGGGCGTAGAGCGGCCGCGGGTCGCCCTCGTCGAGCTGGAGCAGCACCTCAGCGCCGCCCGTCGTGGTCGCTGTCGGCGTCGGGGTGGTCGTCGGCGCCGGTGTGGCGGTCGAGGAGCGTGTTCACCACCGCGGCCGCTGTCCCGGCGTCATCGACGGTGATGACCACCTGCGACCCGTCGGTGCGGGTGAGCGCGAGCGCCTCGCCGGCGCGGGTGATCACGCCGGTGCCGCGGGGGCGGATCCGCAGGCCCCACCCTCCCCACTCCCACACCCCCGTGGTCGTCACGCGGGCCGCGGCCACGGTGTCGAGGGGGATGCGCAGGCGGGGCCAGCCGGCGAACCCGCCGGCGACGACCAGGCGCTCAGCGCCGACGGTCACGCGGAAGACGGCCGACATCGCCACGAGCAGGGCGGCGGGTGCGATCAGCAGGAGCGACCACCACGCCCCGACGACGGACAGCACGATCCCGGGCACGAGCACCAGCACGGCGATCACCGGCACCGCCCGACCGGACGGGGCGGTGCCGGCCCACCAGACCTGCCCGGGGGACGTGGGCAGGCGTGGTGCGTCGGGTGGGGGCGTCGCGTCGCGGTGGGGGAGGGGCGCGGCGCCCGGGACGACGGCAGCGGTCAGCGCGGTGCCGATCACGCCCAAGCCGATCGCCGCGGCCATCCACCACCACCGCAGCGGCGTGTCGGCGCCCTGGGCACCCACCTGGGCGGCCACGGACAGGATGACGACCGCGGTCGTGAACCAGCAGACCCCCGCGGGCAAGGCGCGGAGCCACCGGATCCCGGGCGCGCTGGGTGGCGCGGTGAGCATGATCGCGGCCATCACCACGTACACGACCAGCGGCAGGCCCACGGCGATGGCCACGAGGGCAGGTCCGAGGTCGACGAACCCGTCGGGCTGGCCGCCCGGACCCCAGTGCACCGCGACCTGCGCCGGGAGATCGTCCCAGGTGACCGCGAGGACCGCACCGGCGGCGACCAGGGGGAGGACGACGCCTACGAGGAGTGAGGACAACACCGGCTTGATTGACATGGTTCAAGCATATCAATGAGGGATGCGGTGTCGTGACTCGCAGATCCGAGGATCGGGTCCGCCGGCGGGAGCTACGGCTCAGATCCGAGGTTCCGATCCGGCGACCTGTGGCTCAGATCTGGGGAGCAGGTGCGTCGGCGGAGCTACAGCTCAGATCTGAGTCCGCGGCCAGGGCGAGGGAAGGTCGTGACGGGGATCGACGACGACGCGGTCAGGCCCCGATGGCGGCCCGCGCCCGGTTGGACGCGGCGATGCGTCCGAGGACGGCGGCGCCCACGTGGCCGAAGAGGAACGGCCAGAAGCCGCCGATCATGAGGACGTCGAAGACCGCGCCGGCGAACCCGCCGACGAGGAACCCGACCCAGGCGCCGACCACGCCGGCGCCGATGACCGGTGGGGTGCCGGCGGCGCGGGAGTGGAGTCGGAAGCCTGCCCACAGGCCGATGGCGGTGACGGAGATCCAGGGGATGAGCATGTCGCCAGGGTCCGCCGCGGGGAGACGCGGCACCATCGGGACTCTCCCCGTCAGGGATGTCCCGCACCTGACGGCCACCTCGACCCCGGACCTCGATGCCCCCGACCGACCCCGCCGACGCCCCGCCCCCGCCCGGTTCGCACACCGCCGACCCGCCCCCGCGGCTGACGTCGTTCCAGCAGGCCGTCGTCGCGGTGGTCACCGCCCTCGAGCCCGGAGACGTGCTGACCTATGCCGAGGTCGCGGACGAGGCCGGCCACCCCGGCGCCGGCCAGGCGGTCGCGAACGTGCTGCGCCGCATCGACGGGTTGCCGTGGTGGCGCGTGATCCCTGCCTCCGGCCGGCTGTACCGCACCCACGCGCCGGTCCAGGGGCCGCTTCTCCGCGCCGACGGGGTCGAGGTGTCAGCAGACCGCTGGGTGGGCCGAACCGGCTGAGCGGGGGTTCGGCTGCGCCGGGGGAGGGCTGCTATGCTCCCGGCGTCCGAGCCGCCCGGGTGGCTCATCGGGATGTGGCCTAGTTTGGTCTAGGGCGCCGGTCTGGGGGACCGGAGATCCGGGGTTCAAATCCCCGCATCCCGACCAGCACGAGGGCCCTGGTCGCTCCACTCAAGTGGTGCTGACCAGGGCCTTTGTCGTGTCATGGGGCGCGTTGTACCCCTTCGGCCTCACAGCCGCCATGGCGGACGTGCGTACGTTTACGGGCCGAAATCGGTCCCCTGACACACGGGTCTTGTGTCATTCTTGTGTCACGGCGTTCAGTTTGGAGTCCTGTATCCGGCCGGCCACGAGGTGGGCCGTACCAGGCCACCCGGCACGGGACCGGTGTCTGGGACCGCTGGACGGCGCTAGGATCGTGGGCATGGGTGTCGGTCAGGCTGAGCGCGCTGCGACGGCGTCCGAAGTCCGTGTTCACGCCGAGGCGGTTCGGGACGTGTTGGCGGATGCCGGGCTGCGCGAGCCACGGATGGCCGACGACGGGTCAGTCGTGGTGCACAGCGACGCGCCATCCCTGCTGGTGTTGGGGCGCGTCACCACGCAACTGCACGCGATCGTCGGATACCACGTCCGGCTGTTCTTCGACAGCACCCCGGCAGCGGCACGCTGGGCGACATCGCCCCTGTGACCTACGTGGAGGCGGTCATCGCCGCGCTCAGCTCGGTCGTCGCCCTCACTGACGGGCTGACCGCCGACCAGCTGGCCGCCGATGACATGCGCCTGCGCGCGGTCGAGCGGTACTGGGTCCTGGCCGGCAACGCCGCCAAGGCGCACGCCCACGCCGCCGGACTGTCCGCCGGGGCCGAACCCTGGTCCAGTCTGGCAGGCATCCGCGACGCCCTCGCCCACCACCGCATCGACGAGGTCGACATCGCGCTGCTCCACCACGCAGCCAGCGCAGAAGGCCCCGCCCTGCTGACCGAGATCGCGTCGGCCCAGGGATAGGGCCTGACCAGTTGATCTGCAAGCCCGGCCCGATGCTGTCGATGTGGCCGAGGATCGGATACCTCTTTCGGTGCCACCAGCCGGTGCGCCCTGCGTCGACATCCTCGAGATGGATGTGAAGAGTGGCTATGTGGGCGGCTACAGCGTTGGTCTGCTGCCGGCGATCTCGGACTGGACGCCGTTGGACTGACAGCTGGCTCCTGGTATTCCGCGGTGGCGACCAGGGCCGTCGTCGTCTACGTCAGCGGGCGAGCAGGCCCTCGAGGTTGTCGAACTGGGCCTTGTAGCCGCTCTTCATCCCGAGCACCGCGACCTTGGACTTGACGCCGGGGCCGACCTCCTCGATGCCGATGCGGAGGTTGACTACGGTCGCGCCACCCTCTTCGCGGATGTCGACCTCGTTGACGTGGGAGATCGACGACCGCTCGTCGCCCTCGGTCCAGGACCGTGCGGCGTAGACCAGGCGGTGCGGCGCGTCGATCTCGGTGAACGTGCCTTCGAGGGGCCAGCGGGTGCCAGCGTACTTGCCCATGCCCTCGCCGGCCTCCATCACGATGCGGATGCGACCTCCGACGGCCAGATCGACCTCGCACTCGGGGATCGTGGTCTTCTCGACCCCCCACCACTGGCGGAGCAGCTCCGGACGGGTCCACGCCGCCCAGACGTCGGCGATCGGCGCGGCGTAGGTCCGCTCGAACGTGATCTGCTTGTCCTTCAGCAACTCCAACAACATCGGGTACTCCTTCAGTCTCGTGGGTCGGACGCCTGCCCCATCGCGCGGAGGACCTCGCCGAGGGTGTCGAGGCGGGCCTCCCACTGCTGCTCGAAGGTCCGGAGCCAGGCACCGATCTCGATGAACGGTTCGTCGCGCAACCGGTGGATGCGCTGGCGGGCCACGGGTTCGACGTCCAGGACGCCGGCGTCGCGGAGGACCCCGAGGTGCTTGGAGGCCTGCGGCTGGCGGATGCCGAGCTGCTCGGCGATCTGACCGACCGGGGAGGGCCCGCTGCGCAGCAGCTCGACGATCCGGAGCCGGGTCGGCTCACCGAGGGCAGCGAAGGTCGTCGCGTCCATGCCCCCGACCCTAGGCAGACGACGTATTCCTGTAAAGGAATATGTCAGGACCGTGGGCGTGCAGCCAGGACCTGCTCGCGCAGGATGTCCGCATGGCCGCAGTGCTGGACCAGGTCGCGCAGGGCCCGCACCTCCCGTGACCGCTGGCAGGCCGTGCGGAAGCCGGCCTGGATCGAGGCGGTCGTGTCCTGCCGGGTCAGGACGAACGATCGGTCCGGGGTCGCGGCCACCCCGAGGTCCCGCAGGGGCGCACCGGTGACGCTGTGGACGAAGTAGAACGTCTCGACGTACGTCGCGTGCTTCACCAACCCGAGCAGCGTGGTGCGGGAGGGGACCAGCGACCGGCGCGCCTCCTCCTCGGTGAGCCCGTCCAGGCAGTCGTGCAAGGCGGCGCGGTGGGCATCCAGCAACTCGTCGAGCCGCTCGTGGATCTCGTGGGTCATGGCGGCGCTCCTGGTCGGGGGTGTCCTCCTGGGTCGAGCTTCCCCCGGCCGGTGACGGGGGCCAGCGGTCGGTGCTGGAGCGGCACGGGACAGCGGTGACGCCCGCACCCCCTCCCCCCGCAGCGATCCAGTCGTTGCGACAACCGCAACAGCACACGGCGCGGATCTGCGATGCTCGCCGAGCATGTCCTCGCCCACCCCACCGCCCGACCGGTGGCCGCCGTCACCCCCGACGGGATCCCCGCCCCCCGGCTGGGAGCCGACCCCGCAGTGGGGGCCGCCGCCGCCCGTGATCCCGCTCACCGGCCCTCGGCCGTGGTCGGGGGTCAAGGTGTTCTTCGTAGTGTGGGGGTGGGCGATCCTCGTCGCCACCGCGGTCGGCCTGCTCGCGGGGATCCTCGCCGCGGTGGCCGTCGGCCTGGTCGGCAGCGAGATCGATCCCGCCGTCGGCACCGAGCTGCCCGCCGACTTCACCGACGGGCTGGTCGGGGCCGGCGTGGCGTTCGCGCTCCTCTTCGGCGTCCTCGGCGGGTTCGGCTTCGGGATCGGCTCCGGCCTCTTCGCCGCCGCAGCGGCCGCGCTCACCCACACCCGTCTGCCGCCGGCCGGCACCGGGCTCGTCGCCGCCCTGGTCGGCACCGGCATGACGTTCCTCGGCACCGTCGCCCCCGTCGCCGCCGGTGGTCAGGGAGCCGAGGGGTTCGTCGTCGTGGCGGCCATCCCCCTCGCGGTGATGTTCGTCGGCCTCTTCCTCGTGACCTGGCTCACGGCCCGACGATCGGCGCGAGCGGCCCGCGGCGCCTGACGCCCGGACGGCGACCCCTCATCCCTCCGCGGGGTCGTCCGGCCCGTCCTCCACCAGCTCCCCACGGGCGTCGGCGCCCGCGGTGGCGGCGTCCGCCTTCGCCCGGAGGGCCTCGAACGCGTCGTCCTGTGCCTCGATGTCGGACAGCGTGGCCGCGAGCCGCTCGTCGGGGCTGGCCGACAGGCGCCGCTCGGCGTCGTCCAGCGCGCGGTTCCCGTCGGCGACCGCGTCGTCGGCCCAGTCCCGGGCGTCGCGCGCCTCGCGCCGGAAGATCGCCTTGAGGTCGTCCCAGAACGCCATCTCGTCGCACCTCCGCTGCTCGGTGGCCGCGCCGGACCTGCGGCGGCACGGCGGGTGGGTGCCAGTATGGCCCCATGCGGCTGTTCGACGCGGGCACACGGGAGGACCGCCCGACGGTCGTCCACGACCGGGTCTGGACGGTCGCCAACGGCATCACGTTCGTCCGGCTGCTCGGCCTGCCGCTGTTCGTGTGGCTCGTCATCGCGCCGGAGGCGTACGGCCTCGCGTTCCTCACCCTCGTCGTCGTCGGCACCACCGACTGGATCGACGGCTACGTCGCGCGGCGCTTCGACCAGGTGACCCGGCTGGGGAAGCTGATCGACCCGCTGATCGACCGGGCGCTGCTCGCGACCGCGGGCCTGACGATGGCAGCCGTCGGGATCCTCCCCTGGTGGGTCATCGGGTTGATCGTCGCGCGCGACGTCGTCCTCCTCGGGGCCGCGGTGGCCCTGTTCGGCGGCACCTCGGCGATCGCGGTCAGCCGGCTGGGGAAGTTCGCGACGGCCTGCCTCCTCATCGGGGTGCCCGGCCTCATGCTCGGGTACATGGACTGGGGTGGCGCTGCCGCGTGGGGGGTCGTCGGCTGGGTGTTCACGACGGTCGGGTTGCTCACCTACTACGCTGCCGGGGTGTCGTACGCCCGCACCGCGTGGGCGCTGCTCCGCGCCCGCCGCGCTGCGGGGGTGGAGGACCACGACCCGAGCACCGCCACCCACCCCACAGGAGCAGCCGAGTGAACCCCGAGGACCTGCGCTACACCGAGGAGCACGAGTGGGTCAGGATCGACGGTGACCGCGTGACCGTCGGCATCACCGACTACGCCCAGGACGCGCTCGGCGACGTCGTCTACGTCGACCTGCCGGCCAGCGGCACCGAGGTCGACGCCGGCCAGCCGTTCGGGGAGGTGGAGTCCACCAAGAGCGTCAGCGACCTCTTCGCACCCCTCTCCGGCACGATCGTCGAGCGCAACACGGCGCTCGAGTCGACGCCCGAGCTGGTCAACTCCGACCCCTACGGCGAGGGGTGGATGGTGGTCCTCCAGGTGGCCGACACGAGCGCGCTCGACGGGCTCATGAGCGCCGCGGACTACGCCGCGCTCGTCGAGCAGTCCTAGCCACGGGTCACCCCGCCGCGCGGCAGCGGTTGTGCGTCCGCGCCAGACGCCGCTGGTAGGCTGCCGAGCACCGATGTACTGCACCCAATGCGGCTCCAAGAACCCCCAGGGGTCGAAGTTCTGCGCCCAGTGCGGGACCCCGCTCTCGTCCGCGCAGGACATCACCACCGGCATGCTGCCCACCTCGGTGGAGGAGCTCCGCGAGGGTGCCGACGAGCGCGTGGACATCGAGGGGATCCGGCGTGAGCTGAGCCCCGGCACCGCGCTGCTGGTCAGCGTCCGCGGTCCGAACGTGGGGGCCCGCTTCCTCCTCGACAAGGACGTCGTCACCGTCGGACGTCACCCCGAGTCCGACATCTTCCTCGACGACATCACCGTGTCGCGCCGCCACGCGGAGTTCCGGCACACGCCCGCCGGCCTCGCGGTCGCCGACGTCGGGTCGCTGAACGGCACCTACGTGAACGGCACCCGGGCCGAGCAGCAGACCCTCGCCCACGGCGACGACGTCCAGGTCGGCAAGTTCCGCCTGCAGGCCATCATCCCCGATGCGACCGCCCGCGAGCCGCACCCCGCCGAGGGCAGCTGAGGCGCGCCCATGGCCACGACGAACCCGCGGCGGGGTGCCGATGGCCCCACGGGCTACACGATCGGTGAGGTCCTCAACCAGCTGAAGGAGGACTTCGAGGACATCACGATCTCGAAGATCCGCGTCCTCGAGTCCGAGGGCCTGATCTACCCCGACCGGACCGAGTCGGGCTACCGGATCTTCTCCGACGACGACGTCGACCGCCTGCGCTTCATCCTCACCGCCCAGCGCGACCACTACCTGCCGCTCAAGGTCATCCGCGAGCAGCTGGACCGCCTCGACGCGGGCGAGGCGCCCGGCCAGGGCCCCGGCCCGACGCCGCCCCCCACGCTGGTGCCGTCGGTCGGCGACGACGAGGAGGAGCTGACGCCGACCCAGGTCGCCATGCAGATGGCGAAGGCCGTCGAGACCGCGTCGAGCGGCGAGGCGGCGCTCCTCGAAGCACCCACCACCCCGGTCGAGCTGTCGCTGCGGGAGTACTGCGAGGCCACCG
This sequence comes from Euzebya sp., assembly GCF_964222135.1. NCBI lineage: Bacteria > Bacillati > Actinomycetota > Nitriliruptoria > Euzebyales > Euzebyaceae > Euzebya > Euzebya sp. The sequence goes on along the minus strand of NZ_CAXQBR010000054.1, from coordinate 4,601 downwards.
GGCTCGAGTCCGGGCAGGTCCGGGCCCTCCGCGAGTACGCCATCGTCGGCGACCCCGACGACGAGACGGCCCCGTTCGACGCCGACGACCTGCTGACCGGCCGCGCGGCACGTGAGCTGCTGGCCCTGGGCCTCGAGCCGCGGCACCTGCGGATGTACCGCCAGTTCGTCGACCGCGAGGTCGCGCTGTTCGAGCAGCTCGCCACCCCGCTGCTGCGCCAGCGCAACCCCGAGGCCCGCCGCCAGGCCGGCCGTCAGCTCGAGAAGCTGGCCGGCCTGACGTCGCGGATGAAGCGGTCGCTGCTGTCCCGCGAGCTGCGCCGCTACGTGCGCGGGGCGTGAGCGGCCCGACCACGGGCAGGTCCCTCCGGCGGCTGCTCGCCGCGGTCGGCCTGCTCCTCGCGCTGTCCCTCGCCGGTCCCGCGACGGCGACCGTCGTCGAGCCGACCACGGTCCCCCTCGACCCCGACGCCCCGGCGGCGGCGCCGGGGGTCCCCGTCGACGCGCCGCTGCAGGCCGGCGTCACCCCGGAGGAGGTCGCGAGCCGGCCGGTCCCCGGACCGACGCCCGACCCGCCGACGATCTCCGCGGCGGGCGCCGTGCTGCTCGACCCCGCCGACGGGGTCGTCCTCGCCGGAGTCGACCCGCGGACCCCGCGCCGGATGGCCTCGACCACGAAGGTGATGACGATCCTCCTGGCCCTCGAGGCGGTCGAGAGCGGACGCGTCCCGCCGACCCTGACGGTGTCCGCAGAGGCCGCCGCGACCGGCCAGCTGCCCGGCGTCGCCACGCTGGGGTTGACCGAGGGGCAGGTCGTCGACTTCCGCGACCTGCTCGCCGCCGACCTGCTGCGCAGCGGCAACGACGGTGCCGTGGCCATCGCCGAGCACGTCGCCGGCAGCGAGGAGGCCTACGTCGCGATGATGAACCTGCGCGCGGAGACCCTGGGGCTCGAGGACACCGCGTTCGTCGACTCGACCGGGCTGAGCGTCGACCTCGCCCACCACGCCACGCCGCTCGACCTGGCGCTGCTCGGGCAGGAGGCGATGACCCACGAGGACTTCGCCGCCTGGGCGGGCGCCGCCACCCTGACCGTCGAGCCGTTCGGGCTGCTCGAGAACCGCAACGAGATGCTGACCGCGTACCCGGGCACGACCGGCATCAAGACCGGCTACACCGAGCTGGCCGGGCTGTGCCTGGTCGCGAGCGCCGAGCGGGACGGGCGGACCCTCTACGCGGTGGTCCTCGGCTCGGAGGACCGCGTGGCCGACACGACCGCGCTGTTCGACCACGGGTTCACCGACTACGCGCGGCCCACGCCCCTCACCCCCTCACAGGTCGCCGCCACGTACCGCACCGCCCACGGGGAGGTGCCGGTCAGCGCCGCGGAGGAGCTCGCCCGCACCGTCGGCGGCGGCGCCGAGGTCGAGGTGGTCACGCGGCTGGCCCCCGACGCGGCACTCCCGATCGACGTGGGGACGCCGCTCGGCGAGGCCGTCCTGGTGGTCGACGGGCAGGAGGTGGACCGCACGGCGCTGCTCGCCGACACGGCTGTCGCACCCGCTGCGGACGACGCCGGCGCGGCCCTCGCGGACGCCGTCCGAGCCTTCGCGCGGCTGGCTGAGCAGCGCCAGCCGGTTGCGTTGTGAGGGGTCTGGCCCCCCCATACACTCAGCCACCCGAAGCGATTGCGGAGGTCACGATGATCGAGCTGGAGTTGGTGGGAGTCCGGGTGGAACTGCCCCACAACCAGCCGATCGTGTTGCTGAAGGAGACCACCGGCGAGCGCTTCCTCCCGATCTGGATCGGGGCGGTGGAGGCGACCTCGATCGCCTTCGCCCTGCAGGGGGTCGAGACGGCCAGGCCGATGACCCACGACCTGATGAAGGACCTGCTCGACGCGCTGACGGTCAGCGTCGAGCGCATCGTGGTGACCGAGCTTCGGGACGGCACGTTCTACGCCGAGATCCTGATGGCGGGGCCGTCGGGTGAGACGACGGTGTCGAGCCGACCCTCCGACGCGATCGCGCTGGCCGTCCGCGCCGGCATCCCGGTCTTCGCCGAGGAGTCGGTGCTGGACGAGGCCGGCATCCTGATCGACGAGGCGGACGAGTCCGAGACCGAGGTCGAGAAGTTCAAGGAGTTCCTCGACACCGTCACCCCCGAGGACTTCGCTCAATAGCGCACCTCCCGGTGGGACGCCCAGTAGCGCACGTCCCGTCGGCCTTGACCCGGTCAAGCGCGCCGCGTACCGTCGGCACACCTGTGTAGTTCGTCGAGTGGGGTTCGTGACATGGCCGGCAACCGATACCACCGCGACATCCCCCTCCCCGGGCTGGCCGACGGCGAGAGCGGCTACCGCGGCCCGGCCGTGGCCAGCATCGTCGGGATCTCCTACCGCCAGCTCGACCACTGGACGTCGACGGGGCTCGTGACCCCGAGCGTGCGGAACGCCGAGGGGTCGGGATCCCAGCGGCTGTACGGCTTCGACGACATCGTCCAGTTGAAGGTCATCAAGCGGCTCCGCGACGCCGGCGTCAGCCTGCAGCGGATCCGCACGGCCATCGACGAGGTGCGCGAGCGCGGGCTCAGCCTGCGCGACATCATGCTGGCCTCGGACTCCGCCGGGAAGGTCATCGCCGTCGACGACCAGCAGCAGGCCATGGACCTGCTCATGAGCGGCCAGGGGGTCTTCTTCATCGCGATCGACCCGGTCGCCGAGGAGGTCAGCCGCGAGGTCGCGACGATCGAGGCCGAGCGCGCCGACCCGCCGGTCGTCACCTCCATGCGCCGCCGTCGGGACGCGATCTAGGCCCGCGCGGACCTACTCGGGGAGTGCCTGCCGCGGGCCGGTCTCCTCGATCATCAGGACCGACTCGGTCCGGGTGATGCCCGGCATCGTGCGCAGCTGGTCGACGAGCAGGGCGCGGAGCTCCTCCACGCTCGCGACGCGGGCCATGATGAACCCGTCGTAGGAGCCCATCGTCAGGCCCCAGTGCTCGACGGCGGGCATCGAGTCGAGCTGCTCCCGAAGCTCGTCGAGCTGGGACTGGTCGACGCCGATCAGCACGAGCGCGGCCACCGGCAGACCGACCTGCCCGGTGTCGATCCGGGCCGTGTAGCCGGAGATGATGCCCTGCTCGTGCAGCTTCGCGATCCGCCCGTGCACGTTGGTCCGGGACACGTGGACGCGCTCGGCGAGGTCCGTGAGCGTGATCCTGCCGTCGTCCCGCAACGTCCGCAGGATGGCCATGTCGACGTCATCCATGGGGGCGATCGTAGCAATCCGTCGACGAAGTGCCGTCACGGCGGCCTTCTGCGGACGGATCGTCCGCGTGGACGACGGTGCGGTCAGCGATCGTGGGCGCGATCGGGGCCTCCATCGCCTGACGGCGACGTTCGGCGCGATCCTGGACCGGGGCCAGCGCCTCAGCGCGGCGGGGCGCACTCCGGCCCGGTGCCGTCGGCCCGCAGTCCCGGTTCGGACGGCACCGGCGGCTGCACCGCCACGGGCTGGGGGCGACCCAGGTCGTCGATGACGGCCGGGTGCCAGGTGTGGTCGACGACGCCGCCCTCGCCCAGGGTGAGGGTGAGGATCCCGCTCTGGCGGGTGGCCGCGGTGCGGGCGTAGAAGACCAGGTTGCCGGTGCTGAAGGCCACCAGGGTGTCGTCGATGGTGGTGATGCCCTGCAGCACGTGGGGGTGGTGCCCGACGATCGCGTCCGCGCCCGCGTCGGCCAGCAGGCGCGCCAGGCGCAGCTGGTCGCCGTCGGGGCACAGCCACTTCTCCCGCCCCCAGTGCACGACCGCGACCACGTGGTCCGCGGTCGCCGCGGCGTCCCGCGCCGCCCGGACCGCCGCGTCGGCGTCGTCGGCCGAGGCGAGGCCAGCCCGCTCGCGACCGGCACCCCACTCGATGATCGGCATCACCCGGGTCAGGGCGACGACGGCGACGGACCGTCCCTCCACATCGATGCGGTGGGCGGCGTAGGCGCTCGCCGCGTCGCGGCCGTAGCCGATCAGGGCCATGCCGGCGGCCTCGACGTGGTCGACGGTCTCGTCCGCGGCCTCGATGCCGTAGTCCAGCCCGTGGTTGTTCGCCAGGCTGACGAGGTCGACCCCCGCGTCGGCCAGCGCGGCGGCCAGGGCGGGATCGGCCCGGAAGGTGTAGGTCTTCTCCGCCGGCGTGCCGGTGGTCGCGATCGGCGTCTCGAGGTTCACGACCGCGAGGTCCGCCGCGGACAGCAGCTCGGCGACGCCCTCGAGCGGGTTCAGACCGTCAGCGATCACCCCGTCGATCGGGTCCTCGGCGTGGACGTCACCGCCGAACGCCAGGGTGAGGGGCGGGGCCGGGGGGCCGGTCGGGGTGGCGGTCGCGTCGGGCTCGACCGCCGGCGCGAGGGCCCAGTCGGGGATCGTGGGCACGGCACCGGCGACCGGCTCGTCGCCGCCGGAGGGGGTGAGCACCAATCCGCTCAGCGCGACGACGGCCACCAGTGCGGTGACCACCACCAGCACCCACGTCGGCCGGTCGATCATCAGCCGCACAGTGTGCCGTGGTCCTCGTCGCGGACCGGGGAGGGTGTGTGGGGGGGGGGGGGG
>NZ_CAXQBR010000053.1 GCF_964222135.1 Euzebya sp. | reverse complement strand
CGCACGTCGTCGGGTCCCCGGCGGCGGTGAACCGCACGCCGTCGGGTGCGGGCAGAGAGCCATCCGCACGTCATCCGGTCCCCGGCGGCGGTCAACCGCACGTTGTCCCGGACCCTCCGGGGTTCCGTGCAGTTGGGGAGCGGTGGGAACGGGATGACGTGCAGCCGGGCGCAGGGGAGCGAGACGACGTGCAGCCGGAGAGGGGTGGGAGCCCGACGACGTGCAGCCGGGGAGGGGTGGGAGCCCGACGACGTGCAGATGACCGCCTGGAGGATGTGTCGCGACCCCGATCCTGACTGTAGGGTCAGTCTCGCCGGGCCGGAGGAGCACCGGCACCGGAGGAGGTCACGGCCATGGGGTTGCTCGAGGGCAGGGTCGCGCTGGTCACCGGCGGGGCGCAGGGGATCGGGTTGGCGATCGCGCAGCGCTTCGCCGCCGAGGGCGCGTCGGTGGTGATCGCCGACATCGACCTCGACGCCGCCACCGCGGCTGCCGAGGCGATCGACGGCCCCGCCGCTGGGGTCCGGGCCGACGTGGTGGACCCCGATGACGTCGCCGCGATGGTGGCGGCGACGACCGACCGGTTCGGCCGGCTCGACGTGCTGGTCAACAACGCCGGCATCACCCGCGACGCCTCGCTGAAGAACATGACCCTCGAGCAGTTCCGACAGGTGATCGACGTGCACCTCCAGGGCACCTGGCTCGGCATGAAGGAGGCGCTGGCCGTGATGAAGGCCCAGGTCGCCGACGGCCGGGCCGACGGCGGCGCGATCGTGAACATGTCGTCGATCTCGGGGAAGATCGGCAACTTCGGCCAGTCGAACTACGCCGCCGCCAAGGCGGGCATCGTCGGGATGACCAAGTCCGTTGCTCGCGAGGGGGCGAAGCACGCCATCCGCGTCAACGCCATCCAACCCGGCTTCATCGACACCGCGATGACCCGGGCCATGCCCGCCGACGCCCAGGAGGCCGCGACGTCGTCGATCCCGATGCAGCGCGCCGGGCAGCCCGACGAGGTCGCCAAGGTCGCGCTGTTCCTGGCGAGCGACCTGGCCAGCTACTGCACCGGCATCACGATCGAGGTGACCGGTGGCCGCCACATGTAGGAGGACCCCCACGCCATGACCGAGCTGCGAGACGTCGTCTTCTGCCACCCCGTCCGCACCCCCGTGGGCGGGTACGGCGGGCAGTTCCGCGACGTCGAGGTCACCACCCTCGCCGCGACCGCGCTGCGTGCCCTGATCGACCGGAGCGGGCTCGACCCCTCCGCGGTCGAGGACGTGATCCTCGGCCAGGGCTACCCCAACGGGGAGGCGCCGGCGATCGGCCGGGTCGCCGCGCTCGACGCGGGGTTCGGCGTCGAGGTGCCCGGCATGCAGCTCGACCGCCGCTGCGGCTCCGGCCTCCAGGCGATCCTCGACGCGTCCATGCGCGTCCAGACCGGCGTGGCCGACGTGGTCATCGCCGGTGGCGCTGAGTCGATGAGCCAGGCGGAGCACTACGTCCTCGGCGCGCGCTGGGGCCTCAAGGGCAAGCCGGCGGAGTTCGCCGACCGCCTCGCCCGCGGCCGCATCACCGCCGGCGGGCGCCACCACCCGGTCCCCGGCGGGATGATCGAGACCGCGGAGAACCTCCGCGCCGACTACGACATCAGCCGCGAGGAGCAGGACGAGCTGGCGCTCCGCAGCCACCAGCGGGCGGTCGCGGCGCAGGAGGCCGGGCGCTTCGACGACGAGATCGTCCCGATCGAGGTGCCCCAGCGGAAGGGCGACCCGGTGACGATCAACGCCGACGAGCACCCGCGCCCCGACACGACCCTCGAGAAGCTCAGCTCCCTCCGCCCGATCATGGGCCGCCAGCTCGACGGCGCGACCGTCACGGCCGGGAACGCGAGCGGCCAGAACGACGGGGCGGCGGTCTGCATCGTCACCACGCCCGAGGCCGCCGAGCGCCACGGCCTCCGCCCGCTCGCCCGCCTCGTCAGCTGGGGCGTCGCGGGGGTGCGGCCCTCCCACATGGGCCTCGGCCCGGTCGGCGCCACCGCCGCCGCGCTGGACCGTGCCGGCCTGAGGTTGTCCGACCTCGACCTCATCGAGCTCAACGAGGCGTTCGCCGCCCAGGTGCTCGCCGTGACCCGCGAGTGGGGGTTCGGCCCCGGAGTCGACGGAGCGGACTGGGAGCGGACGAACGTCAACGGGTCCGGCATCTCGCTCGGCCACCCCATCGGCGCGACCGGCGCGCGGATCCTGACCACCCTGCTCCACGAGATGGACCGCCGCGAGGTGCGCTACGGCCTCGAGACGATGTGCATCGGCGGGGGGCAGGGGCTCGCGGCCATCGTCGAACGGGTCGGCTAGGCGATCTGGCAGGAGCCGGGCCCCGCGACGGCGAACCCCCTCTGAGTGGAGCACGTCTCCACACCGCCGCACGACCCGAGCCGGAGACCCTGCCATGCGCCGTCCCCTCACCCTCGCAGCCGTGGTGCTGCTGATCGCCGCGCTGACCACGCCGACCGCGACCGCGCAGGAGGGGGGTGAGGGGCGCTACCGCCAGGACGGTGACGTCGGCGGGTTCGCCAACGTCATGCCGCCGGGTCAGGCCGGTGTGCTGAACACCGGCGAGCTGCTGCCGGGCCTGGCCGGGACCTACCCGGAGCACTACAACGACCAGACGCCGCTGTACGAGAGCCTGGTCTACGAGGGCGGGCTGCCGAGCGACGACGCCCCCCACCTCGGCATCACCGACGGGGACCTGGCCCGGTTCTTCAAGGACGGGTCGTTCGGCACCGACGAGGACGTCGAGCCGATCGCCCTGCCCGCCGCCTGCGGCGAGGGCGTGGTCGCCTTCCGCGACGTCGAGTTCGGGGTGCCGCACATCTACGGCGACACCCGCGAGGCCGCCCAGTGCGCCAACGGCTACATCACCGCCAGCGACCGGCTGTTCCTGATGGACGTCCTCCGCCACACCGGCCGGGCTCGGATGAGCGAGTTCCTCGGCGCGAGCGAGGGCAACAAGGCCATGGACCGCGAGCAGCTGCTGGTCGCCCCCTACACCGAGGAGGACCTCACCGCGCAGGCCGATGCCCTCTGCGGTGCCGACGACGCCGAACGCCAGCGCATCTGCGCGGACGGGACCGCGTACACCGAGGGCGTCAACGCCTACATCGCCGAGGCCCAGACCGACCCCACCCTCCTGCCCGGCGAGTACGTCGCCCTCCAATTGACCCCCGAGGAGTTCGTCCTCGAGGACATCATCGCCACCGCCTCGCTGGTCGGCGGGATCTTCGGCAAGGGCGGCGGTGCCGAGGCCGCCAACTCGATGTTCATGGCCGCCCTCCAGGCCCAGCACGGGCCCGAGGAGGGCCGGGCGATCTTCGACGACCTGAAGGCCGCCGACGACCCGGACGCCAGCCTGACGATCCAGACGCCGTTCCCCTACGGCGACCACGACGCGATCGACGACTCGACCACCGCCCTCCTCGAGCCCGGCTCGTTCGTCGGCGCGTTCGGCGACGACGCGGCCGGCGGCGGCACGGGTCTGCCCGGGCTCGGTGACGTCCCCCTCCTCGGCGAGGCGCTCGAGGACCTGCTGGGCGACCTGCTCCCGGTCACGACGCCCACGTCGCTGCAGGGCGGTGCCGGCGAGGACGTGGCTGAGGCCGAGGTCGGCTGGCCGGCGGAGACCGCCGGTGCGACCGCGAACCTCGGCATCGCCGACGGCCCGTTCGGCCCGATCGACCTGCGCACCCCCCTCGCGATGTCGAACGCGATCCTCGCGGGGGCTGACGTGAGCGACGGCGGCGTGCCCATCGCCGTCTTCGGCCCCCAGACCGGGTACTACACCCCCCAGCTGCTGGTCGAGACCGACATCCACGCACCCGGCCTCGACGCCCGCGGCGTCGCCTTCGCCGGGACCAACATCTACGTCCAGCTCGGCCGCGGCCGCGACTACGCCTGGTCCGCGACCTCCGCCAGCGGGGACATGGTGGACGAGTGGGCACTCGAGCTGTGCGACCCCGCAGGCGGCGAGGCCACGATCGACTCGACCGGCTACGTGTGGGACGGCGAGTGCACCGAGATCCCCGTCCTGACCCACACCCAGGTCGCCAAGCCCAGCCTGGGAGGGATCCCCGAGAGCCCCTCCCCGGACAACATCGTCTACACCCTCGAGGTCGGCCGGATCCCCGAGCTCGGGAACGGGCCGGTCGTCGGGCGGGCGATGACCACCGACGGCGTGCCGGTCGCGATCGCCGAGCAGCGGTCCACCCTCGGCGACGAGCTCGGCAGCGCCGTCGGGTTCGGCCGCATCAACGACCCGGACTTCATGACCGATGGGGTCGAGTCGTTCAACCGGGCCTTCGACGGCGTCGACTTCACCTTCAACTGGTTCTACGTCGACGAGACCGACATCGCCTACCGCCACACCTGCCTGTGCCCGCAGCGCGACCCCGACACCGACCCCGACCTGCTGACCTGGGGCGGCCGCGGGCACCAGTGGACCGGTGAGTTCCTGAGCCCGGCCGAGCAGCCGCAGGCGGTCAACCCCGAGTCGGGCTTCTTCGCCAACTGGAACAACCGGCAGGCGCCGGGGTTCCGGTCCCAGGACGACAGCTTCAAGCACCACTCCACCGACCGGCGTGAGCACCTCGCGGTGCGCATGGAGGCGGCGATCGCGAGCGGCGACCCGCTGACCGCGGCCGACATGGTCAACATCGCCGAGGACGCCGGCACCGTGGACCTGAACGGCCAGGAGATCTACCCGCTGGCCCTCGAGGTCATGGGCGACGCGCCGCCGGCGTCCCTGGCCGGGGACGAGCGGCTCGTCGAGATGCGCGACCGCCTGGCCGACTGGGTCCTCGACGACCGCCGGCCCTGGGGGCTCGCCACCGGCGGGCACCGCCGCGACGTCGACGCGGACGGCACCTACGACCACGCGGTCGCCATCGCGATCGGTGACGCGTGGGTGCGGCCGATGATCGAGGGCGTCCTCGGTGACGAGGTGCCGCTCGACGCCTGGCCCGAGGGGACCGAGGACCACCCGCGCCTGGGCCTCGGGTCGGCGTACAACTCCGGGCGCATCCGGTTCGTGCACGAAGACCTCCTGCAGATCCTCGGCCGGCCGGTCCTCGCCGAGCGGAGCCGCACCTACTGCGGCGACGGCACCGTCGACGGGTGCGCCGCCGTGCTGTGGCATGCCCTCGCGGACGCTGCGGCGCTCCTCGAGTCCACGCCCGACGGCGGCGAGGCGTGCGACTTCCCGACCGCGTACCAGTTCGACACCCCGGAGGTGGAGGGCTGGGTCTACGACTCCACCTGCGACGAGATCATCCAGGTCGCCGGCGGCGTCGTGTCCGCCCCGTCCATGCAGTGGGTGAACCGCCCGACGTTCCACCAGGTCGTCCAGGCCGGCACCCGGTCCGGGCGCATCGACGGTCCCGACCGGGTCGCGACCGCCGCGGCGCTGAGCCGGCACGCGTTCGCCGGCGGCGCCGAGACGGTGGTCCTGGCGGCCGCCGGCACGTTCGCCGACGCCGTCGCCGGTGCGCCGCTGGCGGCCTCCCGCCAGGCGCCGCTGCTGCTGACCGCGCCCGACGGGCTGAGCGGCGCCACCGCCCACGAGATCGCCCGGCTGGGTGCCACCGACGCCGTCGTGCTGGGCGGCACCGCCGCGATCTCCGACGCGGTCGTCGACGAGCTCGAGGCGGCCGGCCTCAGCGTCGAGCGGGTCGCCGGCGAGGACCGGTTCGCGACCGCGGTGGCGATCGCCGACGCCCTCGGCCAGACCGAGCGGGTCGTGGTGGCTGACGGCGGTGACTTCCCCGACGCCCTCGCCGCCGGCCCCTTCGCCGTGGCCGATGACCGGGCGATCCTGCTCGTCTCGACCGACGCCGGCCCGGCGTCGGTCGCCGCTGCCCTCGCCGCGGCGGCGGCCGTCGGGCGCGCCGGGGGCC
>NZ_CAXQBR010000052.1 GCF_964222135.1 Euzebya sp. | reverse complement strand
CGCGCGGCGTCGGCTGCGGCGAGGGTCTCCAGATCGCCGACAAGGCGGGTGAGCCGGACGATCTCGTCGTGGAGGGAGGCGAGCGCGGCGTCGTCGGGTTGGGTGACGCCGTCGAGGAGGGCTTCGGCCTCCCCGTGGAGGATCGCCAAGGGTGTGCGGAGCTCGTGGGCGATGTCGGCGACCATCTGCCGGCGCGCCCGTGCGGTGGTCTCCAGGCGATCGGCCATATCGTCGAAGGTGTGGGCCAGCACGCCCAACTCGCCGGGCGCAGCCACGTCTGCCCTGGCGGTGGTGTCTCCGGCGGCGAGACGCGACGCCGCAGCGGTCAGGGCGGTGACCGGTCGGGTCAGGCGACGGGCCACGACCACCGCGACGCCGAGGGCGACGGCGGTGGCCAGGAGGGTGCCGATGACCGCGGTGCGCCACAGCGCGGAGCGCAGCTGATCCGCCGGCCCTCCGTGCGCGGTTGGGAAGGTAAGGGACACCGCCCCGGTCACCTCGCCGTCCACGACCACGTCGGCGGTGAACGGGCGGCCGCGCGGCTGCTCGACGGTGGCGACGCCGTGCATCGCGGCCATCATCTCCGCCGTCTGGTCGGTGGGCGCGGCGACCACCGCACCGTCGGGGCCGGTGACGACCAGGCGGGCTTCGGCGCTCGCGGCCACCGCGGCCGTCGTGTCGAGGTCGGCGTCGGTCCACCCGCCGGCGTCGGCGTAGGCGGCGGCGGCCGCGGCCGCTGCGGCCTCCGTCGCGATGCGGTGCTCGCGGTCGAGCAGCCGCCGGGTCTGGGCGTCGGTGGCGACGACGATCAGCCCCGCCAGGACCACGACGGCGGCGACGGCGACGGTGACGAACGCCGCGGCCAGGCGCAGCGCGAGGGAACCCCGACGGCTAGCGGGGGTCACGGGGCAGCCCGAAGCGGTAGCCGACACCCATCACGGTGGTCACCAGCTGCGGGTCGGACGGGTCCTGTTCGATCTTGCGGCGGAGGTTCTTCACGTGGCTGTCGACGGTCCGCTCGTACCCGTCGAACTCATGCCCCCGAATCCGGTTGATCAACTCGAAGCGGCTGAACACCCGGCCCGGTGACGCGGTCAGGGCGGTCAGGAGGGTCCACTCGGTCGGGGTGAGCTCCACCACGGCGCCAGCGACGATCACCTCACGTCGGTCGACGTCGATGACGACCCACCCCTCACCGAAGCTCGTAGCGATGTCGCCGCCGTCCGCGGCGCCTGAGCGACGCAGGATCGCCTGCACGCGGAGGACGAGCTCGCGTGGGCTGAACGGCTTGGTCAGATAGTCGTCGGCCCCAAGCTCCAGGCCCGCGATGCGGTCAGCTTCCCCCGCCTTGGCAGTCAGCATCAGGATCGGCGTGGCCGACGTGCGGCGGATCTCAGCGGCGATGGTCTCCCCGGCGATGTCCGGCAGTCCGAGGTCCAGGACGATGAGGTCGGGGGACGCCTGGTGATGGAGGGTCAGCGCCTCGGCGCCCGACCCCGTCGACACCACCAGGAGCCCAGCGCGTTCGAGGTAGCTGCGCACGAGGGTGCGGATCTTCGACTCGTCCTCGACGAGCAGCACGGTGGATGTCATCACCCCGAGCATCCCGCCCCGCTGTCCGCTCTGCACGTGGTACGGACTGAAAACGCCGCGGCTACCCCGCATCTCCACAGGTTCTACACACCGCCCGCCGACAGTGCCGGCATGCACAAGAACCACCTCATCGGTTGTGGCGTCGGGGTCGCCATCGCGCTCGCGGTCGTGGCGCTGTCCGGTGGCGCCGCGGGCAGCATCGGCGTCCTCGCAGCAGTGCTGGTCTGCCCGCTCGTCATGGGCGCCGCCCTGTGGTGGCTGGCCCGACCTGACGTCACCGCACGGCCCGAACCCGCGCGAGCGGCGAGGCCCCGGACCGACACCGACACCGCCGACACCCTGGAACGGCTCCGATGACCCTTCCACCGGACACCGCTCCCGACGACGGGAGGTCACAGGCTAGCCGTCTGCGGCTCATCGCCGGTTTCGTCGCGCTCGCGACGGCGGTTGCCGTCGGGATCGTGCTGACGATCGGGCTGACCACGGTCGTCGACCCCCAGGCCTCGACCACCGCTGCGGCGCCGATGGGCCGCATCTCCCCCGACGGGGTGCTGGACCTCACCAGCGTCGACGACGTCATGGCTGAGCGGTATCGCCACGCCGCTGAGCACGCCGACACCTACGACCACGTCCGCTGCTACTGCGGCTGTGAGGCGGCGTTCGACCACACCAAGCTGACCGACTGCTTCCTCCGGGCCGACGGCGGGTGGGAAGCCCACGGAGCCGGATGTGGCATCTGCATCGCCGAAGCCGACGCCGTCCGCGACCACCTCGACGCCGGCACCCCCCTCCCCGACATCGTCGAGGACATCGACGACCGCTTCGGACCCTCCA